>JAESUV010000095.1 GCA_016762975.1 Gammaproteobacteria bacterium
AATTTTCCTGCCGCCACGTTGATTAATTACGGCATCGACAAGGATATGTTATTGGCAGCAGTTTGTGCGATTGTTCTGGCACCTACCCTATTTAACCTGATAGTCAGTTAGTCTCTGGTTGGAGCACTGTACATAGTTTCGTGGAGTGTCAAATAGTCCGCCGTCACAAGGTTTCTTCCCGATTCTATGGGGCAGGTCCATTTTTTGGTGAGAAAGAACCCATGAAGATACTTCACATTCTCCTCATTGCGTTTGTTGGTGTTTTTAGTTTTTTGTTCATGGGTGTCTCTCTTCTGTTAGATATGCGTTCGCTGGTGCTGACTCGTGTAAGCGCACTCCCCGTATTCTATGATGCATGTCCCCAATCAATTAGATGCAATTCAGAATGCCGGCTTTTTCTTAACCAGATTCCTTGCTATTGTTGCGCCTTCGATTTTTCCTGAGAGAAGGGTTTTAGTTTCATGGTAAATATACTATTCATCGAGCATGACGGTAGTGAGCACTCTGTAGAGGCATCAACCGGAAGCTCTGTAATGCAGGCGGCTGTAACGAATGGCGTYCCCGGCATCGATGCAGACTGCGGCGGTTCCTGTTCCTGTGCTACYTGTCATGTCTATGTTAAAGAAGAGTGGTTAGAGAAGGTGGGYGAGCTTAATCCTACTGAGGAAGCGATGCTGAGCTTGAGYACCGACCGCAAAGAYAATTCTCGGCTCTCATGCCAGATTCAGGTAACCGAGGAATTGGATGGCTTGGTTGTTACCACRCCTGAGTTTCAGTTCTAGGTTTTCGAGCCTACCGRTAGAAAGTTGGATCAGTGTCAAGTTWATGTCCTGCNGGGGGCAGTATGAGCGATATAGCGAGCGGGRAARAGCCTAAGCAAAGTAAGTGGAGCATGGTAGGGAAGGATCCCTATGCCATGCCAATCGAGAAGATCGATTTATCCCATCCTGGRATTTGGCGAGCGAATGAGTTTCTGCCTTTTATGGARCGCCTTCGCGTTGAGTCACCAGTTCACTACTGTCCGGAGTCGGCCGTTGGTCCTTACTGGTCGGTCATGAAGTACAAAGATATTATGGAGGTGGATACATCTCCGCATATTTATTCTTCCGAGCCCACTATCGGCATCGTCGATAGCTTCGAAGAGTTTAGCCTTCCTGCTTTTATATCCATGGATCCGCCGAAGCACGATGAGCAGCGCCGTGTCGTTCAGGGTGTTGTTGCTCCCGCGAATCTGAAACAATTGGAAGGCTTGATTCGGCAGCGAGTCTGCACAATTCTCGATGCTTTGCCGATTGGCGAGGAATTCGATTGGGTCGAGCGTGTCTCGATCGAACTCACCACGCAGATGCTCGCTACACTCTTCGATTTCCCCTTTGAGGATCGAAGTAAATTGACGTTCTGGTCAGATGCGGCGACGGCAATTCCAGGCGGGGGAGTGGTGAGCAATCAGACGGAACGCTGGGAAGCCCTGCAGGAGTGCTTCGCCTATTTTATTCGACTCTGGAACGAGCGCGTAAACGAAAAGCCGGGCAATGATTTGATCTCCATGCTTGCGCACGGAGAGGCCACTCGAAATATGCCGCAGGAAGAATATCTCGGGAACGTAATTCTATTGATCGTCGGTGGTAATGACACTACTCGAAATTCCATCTCTGGTGGCGTGCTCGCATTGAACGAGAACCCTGCTGAGTACGACAAGTTGCGCGCGGACCCTAAGCTGATTCGTAACATGGTGTCTGAGATAATCCGCTGGCAGACTCCGCTAGCTCATATGCGCCGCACGGCCCTTGTCGATACCGAGCTTGGAGGCAAGAAGATCAAGGCAGGCGAGAAAGTTGTCATGTGGTATGCCTCGGGCAATCGTGACGAAGAAGTTATCGAACGAGCGAATGAATTTCTCATCGACAGGCCAAATGCACGACAGCACCTCTCCTTCGGATTCGGCTTGCATCGCTGCATGGGAAATCGCTTGGCAGAGATGCAGCTCACAATAGTTTGGGAAGAGATTATGAAACGCTTTCACAAGGTGGAAGTTGTTGGCGAGCCAGAGCGTGTGTACTCTAGTTTCGTGAAAGGCTATATGAGTCTGCCAGTGAAACTACAGCCGCTGAACTAGCACTGCCGATACGCTTTAGATTAGCAATTTTTCTTAAGGTTGGAAAATCGACAGGATCAACGCTTTGTCGTATTTCTTTCCTAGTTTTCTTTCTGCTTCGCGCTTACTACCCACTCACTTTCTGAATATATTTTCCTTGTTGGTGCGAACAAAACGGCTATTGCCGTCTCTGCGTGTAAAGCCAACGCTGTCGAAATATTCGAGAATCTCGATGCAGAGATTTCGGCCTATCTTAGATGCATCGCGGAACTGTATTACGGAGAATCCGGTGTCCGTGCCTTCGGCTGCTATTAACTGTTCTATAAATCCGGCCAGAGTCATGATGGTCTCGGGTAGGTAATAGCGATTTTCCGCAACCTTGATCAGTGTGCCAGCCTTCGCGGACTCACGCAGGATTCTCTCTAGAGACATCAAAGGGATATTTGTCATCTCCACAAGTTCGCGGGTACGTGGTGGCACGTAGCCAGCTTTAAGTAATAAGGGCCGCACCCGATTGAGGAAGTCTTCTTCTTCAGCGCTCAGCGAAGTTTTGTGACTGGGCAGGTGCAAGAGAGTGCCTGTGCGCTTGATAGTGCTCGAACCTAGTAGGCTCTGCAATATGCCGTGGAAAAGTAGATGAGAACATGCGAAGTCGACACCACGACTGAGAGCCGGTTCACTGATACCTTGTTGATTGGCTTGTTTCTGATGAAAATCTTTGAGGAAGCTGAGGATATTGTTGCGGTACTCACTATAATAATTTTCGTGCAGCAATACCGGGAGTGAAAATTTCTCTAAGGTCAGAGAGTGGAAACCTATGTTCTCTTTTTCAACTCTCTCGAGTAATCTCTCGATAGCCGTGTTGCTAATATTTCTGCAGATCGAAAATTCTTGCAGCTTGAGGCCGTCGACTTGCATCTTAAGAAGCTGCGTAAGGGCCTCGAAAGAGTCGTGTCGCATCGCGTTCAGTTGTGCGAGTCGCGACTCACTGCTGCGTTTGCGTCTCGGTATAAAAATATCGACAACGCGGCCGCCACCCAATGTATGTTGTGAGGCAGGGTCACGTACGATGAATCGGTCGTCGTGATGCGCGATCATCAAGTCAAGGCATTTTAGCTGATAGAGACTGTCTCCCAGGTGTCGAATATTGACCACGTAATGAGATGCACCGATGTGCATATGGTATTGCGCACTGCTCTGTAGTTTGAAATCCGCATCTATGAAGTTCACCGTTGCATCTAGGCGATTGATCGGATGAAAGAGCTTTTCATCGATTAGCCAGTCACCGCGGTTTATCAGTTTATTCTCAAGGTTTACATTCATTGCAGCGCGCTGGCCTTTGTAGACCTCGCTAAGTTCGGTCTTGTCGAGCCTAGCGCTTCGAAGCTTCGTGTTCTCGCCCGTCGCTGTGTGCTTGAGGCTGCTTCCTGTCTTGATGGAACCGGCGCGGACGCTACCAGTCAATACAGTACCGATTCCTTTTGCTACGAAGCTCCGATCAATTAGATAACGAAAATACTGATCGTCATCGCGGGCTTTCTTCAGGGCGCTGTCATCACTGAACTGACTCTGTAGGTAGTTGCTAAGTTCATCGATGCCGTCGCCGGTTTCATTCGAGAGAGCAAAGAGTGGCGCGTTTTTAAGGCTCGTTGTGGATTGCAGTTGTTTGATTTCTTCGATGACGGTCTGTATACGTTCGGGTTCGCAGCGATCGATTTTCGTCAACGCTATTGCGCCGCGTGATACGTCTAACAGATCGAGTATCGCGAGATGTTCGCGTGTCTGCGGCATGATGCCATCGTCGGCGGCGATAACTAGCAGCGCGCCGTCCACTGCGCCTACACCGGCCAGCATATTGTTGATGAAATCTATATGGCCCGGCACATCGACGAAACCGAGGGTGTTGTTGCACTCCACTCCATCGATGACGCTAGAGAAGTGGTGATAGGCGTAGCCGGGAACGATGGTTAGTCCGCGGTTCTTTTCTTCGGCGAGAGTATCGGTATTGGTGCCAGTGATATTGGCCACCAAAGAGGTCTTGCCGTGATCGACATGGCCTGCGGTAGCAAATATGAGAGAGCGGAAATTGTTCTCTGAGGATTCAGGCATGGCTTGAGGGCACAACGAATACCCTGTGATGGGTATTCGGCTAATGATCGAAGCAGTCAGTATAGGCTAGTCGTGCCTAGTACTCCATCCAGCTCTAACTGTCAGCTTGCATCGCTTCGATTGAACTTGATGATGAAGAATATCATCGTGGCGAATACCAGTGCGGCTATAAGGAAGCCTGCATTTAGAATGCCGGTGTCCATGTTCACGATTCCATAACCAAGTGAGCCAGTCAGCAGCGCATAGTAGAAGAATGGCATTAGTGTTTTTCTTATCACCGCGCCTTCTTTGCCGACCAGACCTACAACTGCCGAGGCGGCAACCACATTATGCACACAGATAATGTTGCCCGAGGCTCCACCTACTGCCTGCAAGGCGACAATCCAAGTGGGGTCAGCCATGATGCGTTCGCCCACACCAAACTGGAATAGCGAGAACATCATGTTGCTCACGGTGTTGCTGCCTGCCACGAAGGCGCCGAGTCCGCCGATAAAGGTAGAGAAGAAGGGCCATGCCGATCCGGTAAGATTGGCTACGCCCTCAGCAAGAACCAGTGGCATCTGTTCGTAGCCCGCGGCGCCGCCGCTGGAATTGATGAAGACCTGAACCATGGGAACGGTAAACACCAGTGCCATGGAGGCAGGGACGAGTGTTTTTAGCGATTTACCGAAGGCGATCTTATAATCTGATGGCTTCAGGCCATGCAAGAGAATGGTGATTAGCGAGACGATAATGAATATAGWGCCAGGAGACCAGAATGGYTGGAAAGACGCCGTAATGTCGCTGCCRAAAATTTGACTCCATGACCAGGTTGTTAGRATGCYGGGYCCRCGCAACACGGATTCCAAATTGAAATAGGGGAGCCGAGTAATAACCAAGAGGCCAGCTACGAATAAGTAGGGCGACCAAGCACGGACAATACCCATAATAGGAACGCTCTCATCCTCAGCTTCCAGTTTCATATTGCCAGTCCATTCTTCGTCCCAGTTCTCTTTATCGTCGAAGTCCCAGATCTCGTCTTCTTTCGGTAACAGRAAGCCAGCTTTGGCTGCGCTRACGACGACGGCAAGCCCAACTAGTCCRCCGATAAGCGAGGGAAACTCAGGTCGAAAATAAGTGGCGACTAAGAGGTAGGGGATGGTCATGGCAAACGCGGCAAACAAGGCAAACTTCCACACCTTAAAGCCTTCGGCGAAAGATTTATTCTTGCCGAAGAAGCGGGTCATGACACCGACGACTAGAAGTGGAATAAAGGTACCGGCGATAGCGTGGAGCAAGGCAATTTTTGTTGCGATAAACGCCAGGAATTGATCCCACTCTGCGAACCCTAATTCTGCAGCGTAGGCTGCCATCTCTGGATCGGCCGAGAGCCCGGTGTTTATGCCAACCATAATCGGCGTGCCCATCGCACCGAATGATACCGGTGTGCTCTGAATAATCATGCCAGCGACCACGGCAGCCATCGCTGGAAAACCGAGTCCTACCATTAGCGGCACGGCTACTGCCGCAGGTGTTCCGAAGCCTGCTGACCCTTCGATGAAGGAGCCGAATAGCCAGGCGATGATAATGACCTGGATGCGGCGGTCGGGCGTGATGTCCGAGAAGCCTTGGCGAATGGCGCGAATGGCGCCACTTTTCTGCAGCGTGTTAAGCAGCAAAATAGCACCAAAGATAATATAAATTAGCGTGCCCGCTGTCCAAAGACCGTTTGCACTGGCAGCGAATACCTTATTTGCAGGCACCTGCCAGACGAAAAAAGCGAGTGCGGCCGCTATCACATAAGCGATAGGCATTGCGCGGCTTGCAGGCCAACGTAGCAACACCAAGAAAAAGGCAACGGAGATGATGGGCAAAAGCGATAGGAGGGCGAGGATTCCAGTGCTCATAATTTATTCTTCTTATAGAGTGAGCGGTGTTTGGCAGCTTAGCAGATAATTCAGAATCTGAGAAACCCATTTACCTTTAGGCATATCCAACGGGGACAACGGCGCTAATTAGTGGAATAATCGGGCTCAGTAGCTCGTTTTAGCGGGCGCAAAAACTCACCCTCAGAAGGAGCCAGACTATGGAGATTTCAACGATTGTGGTATTGGTAATTGCTGCTGTCCTGTTCTTCTATATTGTTGGTATTTATAACCAATTGGTTAGTCTCAAAAATCGCTACCAGAATGCATTTGCACAGATCGAGGTACAGCTAAAGCGTCGCTATGACTTAATTCCCAACTTAGTGGAAACGGCGAAAGCGTATATGGAGCATGAGAGCGGAACTCTAGAGGCTGTTATAGCCGCACGTAACTCCGCCGCTGCAGGTTTGGCTGCCGCCGCGTCCGACCCTGGAAACGCCGCCGCCATGCAGGAACTCATGGGCCAAGAGGGCGCACTCGCCGGCGCGATGAGTAAATTCAATGTGGTCATGGAAGCCTATCCAGACCTGAAGGCAAATCAGAATATGATGCAGCTTAGTGAAGAGCTCACCACCACTGAGAACAAAGTGGCGTTTTCTAGGCAGGCATTCAATGATCAAGTCATGGCCTTCAATACCTATCGCCAGTCGTTTCCGCCGGTAGCTGTTGCTGGATTATTTGGGCACGGTGCAGATGCGAGCCTGCTCGAGTTTGAAGACAGTGAAGCGATACAGGCAGCGCCAAAAGTTTCTTTTTAGCTTTAGCAAAGGTTTACTCTTGGTTGTTACGAATCAAGACGGTTTTAGATAACTAGGTTAGCAACGCTCACGATGAATTTCTTCGAATCGCAGGATACGGCTAAGCGCAACACGGGGAAATTAATTTTCCTGTTTGCTTTGGCGGTGCTTTCACTTATCGTTATTACAAACCTTCTAGTGATGGTGCTCTTTTCATTTAGTGGTACCGGCACGACGAACATGGCGGCCACAACCGGCTTTCATTTCGATCCCCTGATGTTCCTTGTTGTCGGAGCCATTGTCACTTCGGTAGTGCTTTTCGGTAGTCTCTATAAGATTAACTCGCTCTCCGGTGGTGGTGCTCGTATCGCCGAGATGATGAACGGGCGCTTGCTCGTGTCTGGATCTGCCGATCCTGCCGAGCGACGCGTCCTCAATATTGTTGAAGAGATGGCGATTGCATCAGGTACGCCGGTTCCGCCTGTGTACCTGATGGAGGAGAGTGGTATCAATGCCTTCGCGGCGGGRTACTCRACTAGCGATGCTATCGTTGCAGTCACCCGAGGCRCTATCGAYACAYTGAGYCGCGATCAGTTGCAGGGCGTTATTGCTCACGAGTTCWGTCATATCTTRCATGGCGACATGCGTATCAATATTCGCCTTATCGGCGTGCTAYACGGGATYATGGTGTTAGGAATTATTGGCTWTYACCTGCTACGAGGCGGYGCCTATAGTCGTCGCTCTAAAGATTCYGGTGGAATCRTGTTTCTCGGATTAGGTCTARTAGTAGTGGGCTTCGTCGGCACTTTTTTTGGCAACTTGATAAAGGCTGCCGTGAGCAGGCAGCGCGAATWTCTRGCCGATGCCTCGGCGGTGCAATTTACACGCAACCCAGATGGCATAGGGCAGGCGTTGATGCAGATCGCGCGCAACCAAAACCATTCTTATTTAAAGAATC
>JAESUV010000096.1 GCA_016762975.1 Gammaproteobacteria bacterium
TCATCAAGGCAGTTGGATTGGAACTGGCGCGCAGCAATGTTCAGGTAAATGCGATCGCGCAGAATTACATCAACAACAATACTTACTATCCAGACGACATTCTCGATAACGAAAAATTCTTGGAACACGTAAAACGTAATGTGCCTACAAACAAAATCGGCGCGGCAAATGAAACGGCACAGCTTGCCGCCTACCTCGCACGAGAAGACTGCAGCCACATGGTAGGACAGATAATCCCTTTAGCAGGCGGCTGGGCTACCTAAACTAGTTCCGTTAATCGCTTGGGCCTGCCACTACACCGCTGTCATGTAACTTGCCAATCTCACTTATCGAAAGACCGAGCGTGAGCTCAAGGATCTCATCGGTATGCTGACCGAGCACGGGCGCAGGTGTCACAGGAACGTTTCCCAAGCCTTCGAAGTTTAACGGATTCGATGGCATTAGATATTCGCCTATACCCGGCTGCTCTACTTTCTCGAACAGTGGATTGTCAGTGCTGCAGTCGCTATCGTTCGCAACGAGTTGCTGAATCGTTTGATACGGCCCCCAACATACAGATTCCTGATCAAGCGCTTGATGCACAGTGCGCGAATCTCGTTGGCCGAACCAAGGCTGGAAGAGGTCCTTCAATTTTTCGCGCGCCCTAAAACGATCTCCCTCGTTGCTGAAATCGAAATTTAGGCTCGCTTCCAGCTCAGCGACCTGCGCCTGAGTCTGGGTGACCCGTACTATCGCCTTCCATTGATTCGGGCTGACGCCAACTATCATTACGCGCTCACCATCTTTGCACTTGAAGTCATGGCCGAAGCTGCCGAAGACATGGTTGCCGACAGACTGCCTGGGCTCCTTGTTCACTTCTGCCTCGGCTAGATAGCCAAGATGCCCCATAGTCGCCAGAGCGACATCGGCAAGCGCGAGTCGTATGAACTGCCCCTTGCCATGAATTCTTCTGTGCCGCTCGGCGGTAAGTAAGCCTAGGGCGATGTGTTGACCCGCTATAACATCCCAGGCTGGAAAGGGATTATTGCTTGGGTTCTCTCCATCTCCGCTAAGAAACGGCAACCCCACCTTGCTGTTAACGGTGTAGTCCAGCGCGCTGCCACCGTGACGATCGCCGGTTAAATTGAGATAGATGAGATCCTGACGTCGTTCGCGCAGTACCGTATCGGCAAGCCAACCCTTCGCAGGAAAATTTGTTAGAAAGATCCCTGCGTCTTCACCATCAGCACAGATGAGCTGCGTGACGAGCTCCTTCCCCTCAGGTTTACGGAAGTCGACGGCGAAGGAACGTTTCCCTTTGTTCAAGCTGTGCCAATACAAACTCTTGCCTTTGTCTGTGACCGGCCAGCGACGGTAGTCGATGCCACCGCCAATCTGATCGAAGCGAATAACATCCGCTCCGAGTTGCGCAAGAGTCATTCCGCCGGAGGGAGCTGCAATGAAAGCACTCCCTTCGACTACACGCATTCCACTTAGTAAAGCTTGCAAGTGTGCTCCTCTATTTATTTGAGATTGAAAAAGTCATCCCTGACTTTTCCAATCTGTCGTGCGCCAAAAACTGGCGTGAAAGTGTCATTTCACTTGCTTTTAGCGCACTCGCATTGCCCTCAATGGGCAATGGTTGAGATGGTTTTAGTCGAATTTATTCGACTAAAAGATAACCGTTGTTAATTACAATTTTGTCCTGCTCCAAAGACTTACAACGAAATGCTATTTCGTTTCCATTGAGCCAGATTTCAGTGCGTATAGTTTCACCGGGGTAAACAGGTGCCGAAAAGCGTAACCGCATACGCTTGAAGCGCGACGTRTCATAGTCRCARCAGCTCTTTACCAACGCATGCGTTGCAACGCCCATCGTACAGAGTCCATGCAARATCGGCGCCTTGAAGCCTGCATTTCTTGCAACKSYAGGTGAAGCATGGAGTGGATTAAAGTCGCCCGATAGRCGATAAAGAAGCGCCTGCTGCGGYAGCGTCGGCARATCRCAAAYCTTATCTGGCTCRCGCTTAGGTATGATATCGGTCTTCGGAGTTGCCTTGCGTTCTCCGCCGAATCCCCCRTTYCCCCKRGCCAATATAGTTGTAACGAGCGTACAGATRTCTTCTCCYGTTGCGACATCGCTAACTACYCTGTCCGATAYGATTAGCGCTCCTATACGYTCACCCTTATCGGTTACGCGAGTTATACGCGTTTTCGCCTCGATGGTGCCTTCGATAGGAAAGGGTTTATGCATGATRATTTCCTGYCCYGCATGCAATACCTTSACCCAATCCAAYCCTGTGTCRTCTTCCTTCGCCCAAAAACCTGGATGCGCCATCATTACCGATTGACTCGGYAATACTTTTAGATTTTCTTCATAGACGAARCGYARGCTCTGCTCRTCTAGATGATCGATTCCCATGCCTACACCCAARGCGTATAACATACAGTCTTTGGCTGTGTAGACTTGCCGAACAACAGGGAAATCTTTGTTCAGTAGCTTCTCAGGGTCGAATGTCATTAATCTACTTCTCCATTGATCTTGCGTACTGCCTAAATCTAGTTTTGAGCAAGAGTGTCAGGAAGACCCTTCGATCAATTCTCGAGCAACAACTTTTATGGCCAAAACCTCTTCCGCACCCTCGAATATAGAGAGTACGCGAGCGTCCACGAAAAGGCGACTAACCGCCGATTCTTCTGCATAGCCCATGCCCCCATGAATCTGTAGCGCCTCGCGGCAGAGCATCTCGGCAGCGCGACAACTAAACAGTTTCACGAGACTAGCTTCCATCAGACCGGCACCACCATCCATTAATTCCGCTACTGYGTAACTGAATTGCCGTGCCGCTGCGAGAGTCGCTAGTAGYCTTGCYAATTTTACCTGTGTRAGCTGAAAATCRGCGACAACGCGRCCAAATACTTTCCTGTTTTTTGCATAGGAGAGCGCATTCTCGAATGCMGCCTGCATTACGCCTGTCGCACGAGCMGCYGTTTGAATTCTTCCACCGGMGAAACCCGCCATAGTGAAATAGAAYCCCTTGCCTTCGCCTGCTTCCTCGCCAACGAGATTCTCAGCAGGTACGAAGAAATCCTCGAAGAATARATCATAGGAATGCATGCCRCGATARCCGATAGTTGCAATCGCCTTRCCAGTTACAGAACCACCRYYYRSCTGCRCATGTGTAAAGTCATGGCCGCTGAATGACGGCTTTTCTACTAAAAACAGRCTRAGCCCTTTATGGCCTAATGAGGGATCCTTGTTAGTGCGCGCCAATACAACAAGCAGCTCTGATTTGCCCGCAAAGGTACACCATGTCTTGCTGCCGTTGAGCAGCCATCCATTCTCGGTTGGCGTTGCCTTGAGAGAAACCGCAGCAACATCAGAGCCGGTGTTAGGCTCGGTGATCGAAATTGCGCAGAGTACCTTTCCTGCTGCAAGCAGTGGAAGCCATTTCTGCTGCTGCCGTTCGCTCCCACCATTGAGTAGTGCACGTGCTGCTATCTCTGGCCTGGTTATCAAGCTGCCTGCGGCGCCCAGGGAGCCTCGAGACAACTCTTCCGTCACAACGATCATGCCTAGGCTATCTGGGCGATCATCTGGCTGAAGTCCCCCGAAGCGTTCCGGTATACAGGTACCGAAGCAACCGAGTTCCGCCGCACCTTGGAGGATCGAGTCGGGAATATCTTCATCAAAGCGGTGGATCTGTTCGGCATGGGGCATCACTACTTCATTGGAAAATCTATAAAACGTTTCCCGCACCAGCTCCTTCTCTTCGCTTAGCAATGAAGGCAGGCGCTGAATGTCTTTTTTAACTATCTCGCTGCCCAGGCTCGACAGGAATTCTGAGCTCGCGTAAGTATCTAGCAAACTCCTGTAAACAACTCTCCCGTGAATCTCCAATAGCTTTTCTCTATCGAGGCCGACGTCAGTTGCCCGAGCAACCAGGCGATTTAGAACGCCCTGCAAGGTCTCTGCACAAAAGCTCAGGGCGAGCTGCTGGGTGAATTTTTCTGAGGGTAACTTCTGTCCGTAGTCATTAAGTGCCTCTGCAGCAGACAACTCCGCCATGCAGAAGGCTAATTCGTAACTGGGAAGCTGCCAATCATCCAGTAGCTTTCCATCAAAGTCTCCACCGCTTGAGCATTGTCCCTTTATATACGAACAAGCAGCCATCACCTGCTGCTTCAACACGGCCAGTTCGGTATTCGCTTCTTCGAGATGTTCAGTGTGTGATGTCATTTCTGTGGCTCAAATGCCCAATTGAATAAGCTGACCTAGAATCGTCTCTCGGCAGGAGTGCATGCCCGAAGGACCGGGAATTTTATTCGATATCGCATGGAATTGCGATACATGGCCTCCCCGAGACAGCGGGGGTAAAGAGAATTACAAACCCTGATCGAAAAGCCAGCAGCTAGGCTGCTACGCCTATGTGTGAGCACATCTAAATGAGGCATTCAAATTGCAGAATATTTACCTGCGCTCTACTATGGCCTTGTCGATCATCTCGCTGAATATCTCTCGGAAGCCGCCACCGCTTGACGGAGAAACCTGAGCCATGATAACGATCACCGTAGATTCTATCGGGTCGATAAAAAACCGTGTGGCCGCCGAACCATCCCACCAGATCGTCCCTTCAGACACAGGAAAACTGTACTCCGCCGGAATCATAACCAAATTGAAACCACCTAGGGTCCAGCCGGAACCTAGCCAGTAGCCGCGGTTGCCGATGGGCATAGCTTGATCGGGAACAGCATTCTGATACATCAAAGCTACGGTCTCTTCTTCGAGGATAGTTTTCCCGTTGAATTTTCCACCATCCAAAACCATCTGCGAAAAATTTAGATAATCTGGAACGCTGGACAAAAGCCCTACCCCGCCTTCGACCAATGTCGGTCGCGATGTCCACGGCACGGATTCTATCTTGTAGGGCTCTAATCGACCGTTTCTAGGACGATAGAGTTCTGCCAAACGATCCGCATCAATTCCTTCTGCCCAGAACATTGTGCTGTCCATCTCTAGAGGATCGAGAATATTTTCTTGCAAGTAGTCTTCAAATGGTTGTCCCGACCAAATTTCTACTAACTTTCCTAATATGGTGGCATGAATGCCGTAGCGAAACTGCGTGCCCGGATCTTGGAACAAGGGAATGTGCGCAGCGTTAGTTGTCATCTGATCCAATGTAATTCTCTTATCTCTTACATTGTTCTCCCTATACAATGCAGAACTGCGACTACCCAAGCCCGATGTATGAGTAAGAAGATTCGCAACCGTAATGTCACCAGTGCGCACCTTAGTTTGTGTAATATCTGTACTGGATGAATCCAATAATACTCGCTGGCTCTCGAACTCGGGCAAGTACATTTTTATTGGATCATCTAATTGAAACTTGCCTTCCTGGTACAACTTGAGAACGACAGCGCTAGTAATTTGCCTAGCCATCGAATAAATTCGAAACAGCGCATCGTTTTGCATCGGCTTACCACTTTCGAGGCTAAGCTTACCCAGCGACTCGAAATAGACTAGCTTGCCATCTCTGGCGACTGCAGCAACGACGCCTGCCAACTCACCATCATCGATATGCTGCTGCAAGCGCTCGGTAGCTTTTGCCAGCCCCGCGGCAGACATACCCACTGATTCTGCCGGCACAATCTCTTGCGCATTGCTAAATTGAATTTGGCAAAGCAACAAGCTAGCAAGAGAAAATTTCATCCACAGTTTAACAGTCATACTAGGTTTCAACCTTTGTTTGATTTGATTAGTTTAGTTCTGATTGAATTTCTTCAATCCAGTGATCTATTCTCGACTCCAGCAAAGGCAGAGGAAGTGCACCAGCGCCAAGTACTACATCGTGAAATGTCCTAACATCAAAATTATCCTGCAATGCCGACTCGGCGTTTCGGCGCAATTCCTGAAATTTCATCATGCCGATCTTATAGGCTGTAGCCTGCCCTGGCCCAGTTATGTAGCGCTGAATCTCGGAGCGTATCGCACCTTCCGCTTGTGCGGAGTTGTCCATAAAATATTTTACAGCACGCTCCTCGCTCCACTGCTTAGCATGAATGCCGGTATCGACAACTAGGCGAATCGCTCTCCAAAGTTCGCCGCTCAAGCGTCCAAAATCTGAATAGGGATCTTCAAACGCACCCATCTCTTTGGCTAGCCATTCCGCATACAATCCCCAACCCTCAGTGTAGGCGGTTGTGCGATACTGCGTGCGGAACCTAGGCACGTCGGTTAGCTCCTGCTGAATCGATATTTGCATGTGATGCCCGGGGCTACCCTCGTGATAGGCCACGTCTTCGAGCTGAAATATCGGCAGTGTGGACATATCGGACATATGCGAATAAAACACACCAGGTCGGGAGCCGTCGGGTGTACCCGACGCATAGTGCTGTGCGGCACCGGCTTGCTCTCTAAACGATTCTACGCGCCGCACCTCCAATTGCGCCTTCGGAAGACGGCCGAAATAATCAGGCAGCTTCAGCGCGATCGCATCGAGATACTCATTGTTTAGATCGAGATACTCCTGACGCCCCTCGTCCGTGTTAGGGAAGTAGAAACGCTCATCCTCTCGCATGAAAACGAAGAAGTCTTGAAGAGACCCGTCGAAATCTACCGCCTCCATTACCTCTTCCATCGCTAGGTGCAGGCGCTCGACTTCCGCCAATCCAATTTCATGGATTTCATCAGCGCTGAACTCCAATGTAGTCATTTGCGCAAGACGGTAATTGTAATAGTTCTCTCCATCGGGGAGTGCCCACACTCCGCGAGACATCTCAGATGCGAGTGCCTTGTCTTGTTCTAACCAGGCGAGAATTTCCCGATAAGCAGACATAACTTCGCCCGCCAAGATCTCCTGCGCCTGCGCTATGTATCCTTGAGCTTGATCGCTACTGATCAAATCGGAAGCAACGAGTGCCTCAATTTTTCCTTGAATATCTGTCCAGATCGGTGAATTTGGCGAACTGTCATTGGTATTAAAGGGAACACCAGAAGTAACTCTCTCTATTTCAGTCATCGCGAAGTCATAGGCGAATGCTGGTTGCCGAATGCCAACCCTCGATGCGGCCCGTGCACGGTCGAGCAACTCGCCAAAGACTCGATCGAGTTCTCCCAATCGAGACAAGTAAGCTTCTATATCGGATGCATCATCGACGCGATGGTAGTTAATTAGAAAATTTGGCAGCGAAGCATGCGGACCTCCACGCCCAAAAATATAACCATGCTGTCTAAACGGAATACCTGCTTCGGCGCGATCTAGTGAATAGCTCCACATGTCATAGGATAGTTTGCCATCCTGGTTAAGGAGGACGTAATCGAAACCTACTTGCATGGTGGCGACACTCTGCCTGCGCCATGCAAGCTGCTCATCAATTCCGGCAACGCTGTAATCATTCAACTTGTCGTAGTCAGATTTATCACCTAGGCGCGTCTTGGTCTGTGGGCTGAAATCCAATTGTTCGGCATATTGTTCGTCGAACCATTCGTTCAGACGCGCAGTTTCTGTGATCAGCGCTTCAATCGTATCACTTTGGATTTCGGCAGCATTCGTGTTTGCCGTCTCGGCGGCTGATTGCTGAATGGTTTCTTGCTCACCGCAAGCGACAAGCATCAAAAGGAAGAGAAACAGGAATAGGCGCATAATTTATCTCATTAGGTTCATTGGTCTATTAGCTTCATTCAACTATGTTTCCAGTTGCATACTCCAGCATTTGGCGAGAACGCCAATACAGAGCCAGGAACTCATTCTTTTACTATTACTTGTCCAGCAGCGCCTGCCAGGGATAGAGCGGGTCCGCTAGCGCTATAAAATA
>JAESUV010000180.1 GCA_016762975.1 Gammaproteobacteria bacterium
GATAGCCGTTTGGATGCACAAGGACCCTGGGTTAAATCTGCCAACATTTTCCAGAAATCAGCGAATTAAGTAAGAGTTTTGTGATGGCTGTAGCGGATTTGATCTATTCAACTCCTTAAGCTTGGCAGTCAGGCAATTTGCCACCACACTACTAGTTACTTTTTTTAGTTAGTCTTTCAGTATTAACCAGTATAACTTTCCCGCGGGTGAGGCCATGAAACAGATAAGATCAAAAAGCTTAAGAGAACAGGCTGGTGTTTCTAAGTTTGGCATGCTCATGATGTTCATATTGATAGTGGCATTTCTAACGTTTGGTTTGAAAGTAGTCCCTCTGTATGTCGATCATAATCTGGTCACGGGTGTTTGCGAGGAGCTAATTGAAAGCGGCGAGGCAGCAAACATGACCACTACCGATATTCGTCAGCGCGTCTCCAATACTTTACGCATTAATAATATAACCGACTTCGATCTGAGTTCCATTACTGTACGCAGGGAGAACGACCAAGCTATTATTACTATAGCCTATGAGCGCCGTGTTGAACTGATAGCGAATCTCGATGTCGTAGCAAAATTCAATACTGTTTTGCAATAGATGGTCAATAAATTAGAAAATCTTCAGCAGTCCTTAGCCTACCAATTTTCCAATCCGGAGCTGGCGCAGCTAGCGTTAACTCACCGCAGTGCGAATGCAGTGCACAACGAGCGACTAGAATTTTTAGGAGACTCTCTKCTGGGATTCATCGTCGCYGAAACGCTATTTACGTTATATCCTSAGGCAAGYGAAGGGGAGCTCAGTAGAATGCGCTCAGCSCTAGTGAACAAGAATGCGTTGGCCGCAGCGGCAAGAAAYCTTGGAMTTGGCGAGTATCTTCAGYTAGGAACGGGCGAGGCAAGTAGCGGTGGYAACAATAGAGACTCTATCCTTGCTGAYACTGTCGAAGCCCTAATTGCGGCAATTTATCTCGATGGAGGGATAGACGCYTGCACAATATTCGTAAAAAAAATCAGCGAGAGTAAACTRGCACAGGACACAGCCGCGACTGARCAGAAAGACGCRAAGACTCGCCTGCAGGAATTTTTGCAGGCTCAGAGAAAGGATTTACCTAAATACGAAGTAGTTGAAATTAGTGGCCCCGCACACAAACAGGTATTTCATGTTCGGTGCGCCTTAGAATCACTGGGTACAGAGGCTACGGGCTCCGGCGCCAGCAAGCGTGAGGCGGAGCAGCAAGCTGCAACGAAAATTTTGAATGCGATGGAGGCAACAACAAACTAGGCATGAATAAATCCAAAGAACAAGATACGCCACCTAGCCGCTGCGGCTACATTGCTATAGTGGGTCGTCCCAATGTAGGCAAATCGACGCTGCTGAACCATCTGCTGCACCAAAAAATTAGTATTACATCGCGCAAGCCGCAGACCACCCGTCATAGAATTATGGGAATAAACAGTGATGATCATCATCAATGTCTGTTCGTTGATACCCCAGGCCTGAACGCTCAACATAACAAGGCGCTCAATAAGATTATGAACGACACCGTGTTTAACGTGATTAAAGACGTTGATGTGGTGTTATTTGTCGTCGAGCGTTTCATCTGGAACGAAGCGGATCAATATGTATTAGATGCGCTGACCTATTCGAAAGTGCCTGTGCTGCTGGTCATCAATAAGATCGATCTAGTGCAGGACAAGACAGCGTTGTTACCGCATATCGCGAAGTTAAGAGAGAAGCGGGAGTTTACCGAAATAGTTCCTGTCTCCGCTCTTGGTGGCCACAATCTCGACACCATCGATCAGTTGGTGAAAGCTTTACTACCTGAGGCGCCGTTTCTCTTTCCGAAAGACCAGATAACCGATAGAAGCTCTAGGTTCCTCGCCGCCGAATTGATACGCGAAAAGGCGACGCGGCAATTGGGTGACGAATTGCCCTATGAAGTCACAGTGGAGATCGAGAAGTTTGAGACTGTTAAGTCCGTTTTGCATATTCACGGTCTAATTTTGGTGGACAAGAAAGGGCAGAAACGAATTGTAATTGGCAAAGACGGCGATCGACTGAAGCAGATCGGAAGCGCGGCGCGCGAAGATATGGAGACGGCATTTCAGAGCAAGGTTATGCTGAATCTTTGGGTAAAAGTAAAATCCGGCTGGGCCGACGATGAAAGAGCGTTGCAGAGCCTAGGTTACGTAGATAGATAGGTCGAATAAGTTGCACAGGGATGTGCAACCATTGCCCGTTAAGGGCAATGCGAGTGCGTCAAAAGCAAGTGAAATGACATTTCACGCCAGCATTTGGCGCACGACATACTGAAAAATCATGGATGATTTTTCAGTATCGATTAACAGTTGCACAGGGATGTGCAACCATTGCCCGTTAAGGGCAATGCGAGTGCGCCAAAGGCAAGGAAAATGACACTTTTACGCCAGCTTTTGGGGCACGACATACGGACAAAGTCAGGGATGACTTTTCCGTATAAAATAAATAGATAGAGCATCATGGATTCGAGAGTTGCACTACAGCCGGCCTACGTATTGCACACCCAGCCTTTTCAGAACACCAGCCTGTTAGTCGATTTCTTCACCATGGACTATGGCCGTGTACGTGCGGTCGCCAAGGGCGCACGCAGCGCCAAGTCAAAATACCGTTCACTTCTGCAGCTTTTTCAGCCGCTGCTGGTTTCGCTCTCCGGTCGTGGTGAGCTGAAAACCCTAACCGGCCTAGAGAGCAGCTTGGGTGCGATGAGGCTTAAAGGGCAGCGCTTGTTTAGCGGCATGTATATCAATGAGCTGTTGACGCGATTATTGATGAATCACGTTGAGCACAAACAACTCTATCTCGCTTATCAGGATACGCTAGTGGCACTGCAAGGAGATGCGGGACTCCAGCTCTTGCTGCGTCAGTTTGAGCTGTGTCTATTGAGTGAGTTAGGTTATGGCATCAATCTGGAATCAGACTGCCACTCTCACGAGCCCATCGACGTGGATCGGAGTTATCGGTTTACACCTGACATTGGTTTTCAAGTTCTAGTTGATGAAGGCCAGCACAA
Source organism: Gammaproteobacteria bacterium (assembly GCA_016762975.1). Lineage (GTDB taxonomy): Bacteria > Pseudomonadota > Gammaproteobacteria > Pseudomonadales > Pseudohongiellaceae > UBA9145. The sequence continues at coordinate 3,045 of JAESUV010000180.1, forward strand.
TAGCAGCAAGGTCTATCTAGGGTCGCATATAGTCTCCCTGCGCGAACATGACCTGACAGACACCGCTGTAGTTAAAGCCGCCAAGCGTCTATTGAGAACGGCATTGGCTGCGCATCTCGGTGGCAAGCCTCTTCACAGCCGCAGCCTTTTCGCAAAATAATCTAGACCTTGCCTCACCCGAGTTTACTTTCGGAATTTTCTATCAACCTCCAGCTTTCGCCTGCTACGCTTTCCGTGTAGAATTTTGCGCTTTCCGGTATCTTCTTAAACTCGCTGTTGGCTACTACTACCATGTCTTATCAAAGCATTCAGACACAAATTGGCAACACGCCATTGGTTAAGCTGCAGCGCCTTCCTGGCGCTACCAGCAATACAATTCTGGCAAAACTTGAGGGTAACAACCCGGCCGGCTCGGTAAAGGATAGGCCTGCGCTCAGCATGATTCAGCAGGCGGAACTTCGGGGCGAGATCAAGCCCGGCGATGTGCTTATAGAGGCCACTAGCGGCAACACCGGCATCGCACTGGCTATGGTCGCTGCAGTGATGGGATATCGGATGATCCTGATAATGCCAGATAATATGAGTAATGAGCGTAAAGCGTCGATGACGGCGTACGGCGCAGAACTCATTAGTGTCAGCGAGGAAGAAGGCATGGAAGGCGCCCGTGATTTAGCGGCGCGTATGCATTTAGAAGGCAAAGGCAAGGTATTGGATCAGTTTGCCAATCAGGACAACCCCAATGCGCACTACGTTCATACAGGCCCAGAAATTTGGCGCGACACGAAGGGCGAGATAACTCACTTCGTCAGCTCCATGGGAACGACGGGCACAATTATGGGCGTGTCGCGCTACCTTAAGGAGCAGAACCCAGAGATAGAAGTTATTGGGCTGCAACCAAAAGAAGGATCTCGCATTCCCGGCATTCGTCGATGGTCGTCAGAATACCTTCCTTCCATATTCGAAAGTAGCCGTGTTGATCGGGTTGTCGATGTTGAACAGGGTGACGCCGAACGCACGATGAAAGAACTTGCTAAGAAGGAGGGCATTTTTTGTGGTGTTTCGTCTGGCGGCTCGATCTATGCAGCACTGCAGCTTTCCAAAGAGTTAACTAACGCCACTATAGTCGCGATAATCTGTGACCGTGGTGACCGTTATCTCTCTACAGGCGTATTTCAATAGGGCGCCTGACTCGTCATTAAACTCTCATTAAGCACTCATTTGGCTATCAGCTAACGAAGCATGTGGCGCCAGTCGATTTTGACGCTGTGCTACATCACCTACATCACCTACATCACCTATATCACCTGCATCACCTATCGAGTTAGCAGTAAATTTTGGCGAGCCCCTAGCTGATTAACTGGCCACCCTACCTACACTTGATCTCGCTCTCTTCGCTGCAAGTTTTTGACAGGACTACGCATGTCTGTAAACTTGCGCGCTCGATAGAAAAATCGAGTGAAGGCCAGAGTAATTCACTAATTAGTCAGAGACTCCCTAAATATGAGTAGACGTAGACATGGGCGCGGCAAGCTTCCAGCGGAGCCAGTTACCCTCGAGATAGAATCCCTGAGTCATGAAGGGCGTGGAATCGCACACCTCGATGGAAAAGTAGCCTTTGTAGATGGCGCGCTTGCGGGTGAGCAAGTGTCCGCCACCTACGTAAGGCGCCGTGGAAAATTCGATGAATTAAAAGCCACCCTAGTGCTCAATCCATCGGAGGATCGGGTAACTCCCCCCTGCGAATTCGCGGGTTTGTGCGGCGGTTGTTCCTTGCAGCATATGGATACTGATGCGCAGATTGAGTTCAAACAATCGGTGCTACTCGAGCAGATGCAGCATGCTACCGGCATGGCATTGGGTGATATTGAGCTACTACCGAAGTTACAGGATGCTACTCAATTTTACCGACGCAAGGCGCGACTCGCCGTCCGTGTTGTCAGTAAGAAGGGCGGTGGGCTCGTAGGATTCAGAGAAAAGTACAGCAGCTTTATTGCAGATATGGATGACTGCAAAGTGCTCGTCAAAGAAGTGGCCGTGTTGATTCGTCCGCTGCGGGATCTGATTACCCGATTGCAGGGCTGTCTAAACATTCCGCAAATAGAAGTTGCTGTTGGTGAAGAGCTGCTAAACAGTGAAGATGCAGCGGTGAGCACATCTGCCGAGCCTCGGCTCCAAGTCGCACTGGTTTTTCGCCATCTACAGCCGCTTAGTGAATCAGATACACAAAGCCTAGTGCATTTTGCACAGGAGCACAGTATTCAGCTCTACCTGCAGCCAGGGGGAAATGACACGGTACATAAGCTATTCCCGGAAGATGGCATAGAACGTTTACAATATTACCTCCCGGAATTTGACTTACAGCTAAAATTTCACCCCATGGATTTTACGCAGATTAACGCGGGCATTAATCGAAAGATTGTTAGTCAGGCATTGTCATTACTCGAATTAAGTGAAGACGATACGGTATTGGATCTGTTCTGTGGCCTGGGAAACTTTTCCTTGGCTGCGGCGCGTCGGGTGAAGAAAGTTGTCGGTGTTGAGGGAAGCCAAGAGATGGTTGTTCGTGGCTCAGAGAATGCCTCCCTGAACGGCTTGAGCAACATAGAATTCCACGCCGCTGATTTGTTTAAACCCATAGCCGAAAAAGACTGGGCCGCTACAGAATACAGTAAGATAATTATAGACCCGCCTAGGTCTGGGGCTATCGAGATAATACCTGAAATAGCAAAACTCGGAGCGAAGACTATCGTCTACGTCTCCTGTAACCCGGCAACACTGGCGCGGGATACAGCGGAGTTGATTAACGCGGGTTATCGATTGCGCGCGACTGGGGTAATGGATATGTTTCCTCATACGACGCACGTAGAATCGATGGCCGTATTCGATGCAGGAAAACGGCCGCGGAAATAACACGGCACCTAGATAGAACAAAGCTCGGAATAGAGCGCGATATATCGGAGGTAATGAGAGTTGAGTACTGTAATTGATGATGGCTTGGACGCGCCGACGGCGGTAGATCGCCTAATAGCGATTATGACGATGTTGCGTGATAAGCAGCATGGCTGCCCCTGGGATCTGGAACAGACCATCAAGTCGCTCCTACCTTATACTATTGAAGAGGTTTACGAGGTTGCAGACGCTATCGAGAACAATGACCTCGTAGAGCTTGAAGATGAATTAGGCGACCTGTTGCTGCAGATTATATTTTATGCACAGATTGCTAAGGAGCAGGGTGCCTTCGACTTTCAAGACATTGCGACTGCCATAAGCGACAAGTTAGTTAGGCGGCACCCCCATGTTTTCCCTAATGGCGATGTACAACAATTCGGAATCGAACAAGATATCAGTGCGCAGCAGGTGGTAGTGAACTGGGAAGCCATAAAAGAGCTTGAGCGGGAAGAGAAGCGTAAGAAGGGTGGTAAGCAGGCGGCTCAAGAGGGTGAGAGTTTATTGGACGACGTGCCTAGAGCATTGCCTGCAATGGAGCGAGCACGTAAGCTTCAAAAACGGGCAGCACAAGTAGGGTTCGATTGGGCTGAAATAGCTCCCGTCCTAGCAAAGTTAAAAGAGGAAGTGGCGGAATTTGAAGAAGCCCTAGCTAGCGGCAATCTTGAGAGGATGAGTGACGAATTGGGCGACGTGTTGTTCACTGCCATCAATCTGGCGCGACATAGCAACATAGAGCCCGAAGTTGCTCTCAGATCTACAAATCGGCGCTTTGAGACACGTTTCAAATGGATCGAGGTCGCTCTTTTAGCGCAAGGTAAAGCGTTCAAAGACGCAAATTTAGAAGAATTAGATGCTCTCTGGGATCAGGCCAAAGAGAACTGTCTATGAAACATCACTGGTAAACACTCTTGAGCAATATCGAATTATTAGAATTATCTATGAAGCATCACTGCTAAACGATATTGAGCATTTTTGATTAATATGGAATTATTACAACTAGAACTAGAACACAGGGGTTAAAGAATGAGAGTTATTTTGTTAGGGGCGCCAGGCGCAGGCAAGGGAACGCAAGCACAATTCATCTGTGAGCGCTTTGGAATTCCACAAATCTCAACTGGTGACATGCTGCGTGCGGCAGTGAAGGCGAAGACAGAGTTGGGTATGCAAGTTGAGCAGGTAATGGCATCGGGCGGCTTAGTCACTGATGAAATAATTATCGCATTGGTAAAAGAGCGTATCCAAGAGGACGACTGTGAATCAGGGTTCTTGTTCGATGGTTTTCCTCGCACAATCCCACAGGCAGAAGCTATGGTTGAAGCCTCTGTTCCCATCGACGTAGTGCTAGAAATTGATGTGGCTGATGACGAAATTGTTAAGCGTCTCGGCGGCAGGAGAGTGCACCCCAATTCTGGTCGCATCTACCATGTTGAATTTAACGCGCCGAAGATAGCGGGTAAAGACGATGAAACAGGTGAAGATCTAATTCAGAGAGAAGATGATCAGGAAGATACGATACGCACGCGTCTAGATATCTATCATGAACAGACAGAACCTCTGGTTAAGTTTTATCAGAACAGTGAAACGCAGGGTCAGCCAGTAAAAGTTATAAAGGTTAACGGGTTCGCTAGCGTGGATTCAATCAAGGAGCAGATCCTCGCTTCCTTAAGTTAGTGCTTAGCGCGTAGGCAGCGCCTACTAAAACGCAAAAACCAGGCAGCTGCCTGGTTTTTGCGTTT
>JAESUV010000097.1 GCA_016762975.1 Gammaproteobacteria bacterium
TTCAGTATCATAATCAGAGATATCGTACCGGCAGGAGGCTGGGACCACTGAAAGAATCGACAGAGAAGTTAATATTGTTGCTACAGGAAAACAAGTGATTCGTTGTAACAACATCGAACATCGTCCAGCACATAACAAACAAATCAAGGAGATTCGCTGCGCGAACTCTTTATTAAAAGCGTTATGTGTGCTAGTTAGGGATTTTACATGAACTGGGAAGCAATAGGTGCAGTAGGGGAAATATTCGGAGCCACCGCGACCGTAGTAATGTTAGTGTATCTCTCTATTCAAATCCGCCACGCTAGAGATACAACACAATCATCTACTGAGTTGGAGGCTTCGAAAGTGTTGACTCGACTAACAGAAAGAGTCGCCGAAGATCGAGATTTACAGCGAATTTGGAACGAAATTGCAGAAGAAAGCCAAGATATTTCAGATGAAGACATTTCCCACTTTATTTGGCATCTAGCAACTGTTTTACACGCAGCGGAAGGCGTATGGGAGCAATATCAGAAAGGCTTAATCTCTAAGCGAGCATGGGCAGAATGGGAGCGCGCCATGACCGGGGCATTGCGAACTCCCATTGCATACACTTGGTGGTCTCAAAGAGCCGCACCCTTCTCCCCTGAGTTTTATGACCATATCGAAACCATAATACAACAGAAAGAAGGGTGGAAGATGCCTTCTACGGATAGCTGGATGACTGCATCTAGAAAATTCGACAACAGATAGGAAAGTGCAAACGACACATAACAATCAAATCAAAAAGGACATGCTGCGCATGCCTATTATTCAAAGCGTTACCTACACTCGATGACATCAAGTGAAGAGAAGGATTTAGCAAATCGACTTCGAGAAGCGATCGCGAAGTCTCGAGGCTATGCAGATTTTTTTGAATGGAGACCTAATCGAGATCTAGAAGAGCAAGGAGTCGTAATGGCTCTCAGCGAGTCTCTTGAGAAGGACGATATGACTCCGTACACTGGAATCATTAGTAGAGGGCGAAATAACGATCCGCCTGATTGCGAAGCTCAGAATGAATTGGGATTAAGGACGGCAGTTGAAGTAACAGAGCTTGTCTACGGAAAAGCAATCGAATCACTCAAGAGCGGGGGTGAATATTTCTGGACTGAGTGGACCAAAGACTCTTTCTTAGATTCAATATTCAAACTTATAACCAGAAAGGATTCTCGATTCGTAAGCTTAAAGGGAGCGCCATATCCAGGAGGCTACGACTTAATAATCTATACAGATGAGCCGGAACTAAACTTTTTGACAGTAAGCCGATTTTTGGAAAACGCTACTCTGCCTATTACTGAAAATCTTTCAAATATATTTTTATTACTTTCGTACGAACCCGAATATGAAAAATGCCCATATATTCAGATTGCGGCCGGTAGGTAACAATCAAATCAAAAAGGAATCAGCGCTACGCGGCTGATCCTATTATTAAGGGCGTTATGTTTCTCATCGAATTGACTGCAAATCGGGAAAGCATCAGGGATCAAAGTTGAACTTCGATAATCTAAATAAATGGCTAGCCCTTTTAGGTAATTTTGGTGTTATCGCTGGAATTGTATTCCTTGGAATCGAGATACAACAGAATACGAATATGATGAAAGCACAGACTCGCGACTCGCTTACAGAAAAGAACTTGATGGTGTTTTCAGCATCGGCTGAAAGCGCCTATGCTGCCGATGTTCTATATCGGGGGAGCATTGGAGAAATTACTCCTGATACAATGCCTGAATGGGTCACTTTTACTTTCCAAGTGCAAGGTATGTTCCGGGTATCGGAGAACGAGTCATATCAATATGATAGAGGTCTGTTTGATGAAGCAGAGTATCAAGCCCGCAAAAATACTTGGCGGCGAAATCTATCAAGAGTCGGTTTCAGGGCTGTATGGGAACGATATAGAGAAGAATATAGTGAAAGTTTTCGGGACGAGATGGATCAACTGGCAAAGGAGTTAGACGCCAATTAGAACTAATAGGCGTTTCAGAATACTTCCTAATTGTCATTCTAAAAATCATGAGGTCAGGTGAAAACGAAACATAACAATCAAATCAAAAAGGAGGCACTACGTGCCCCTATTATTCAAAGCGTTATGTGTCTTGAATCTTCAAGATCGAGAAAGCTGGGAGAGCAGTTAGTTTGAAACTAAGCAGAAAAGAGATCATAGAAATAACTGGACTTTTGGCCGTGGTAGGATCTCTACTCTTCGTGGGTGTTCAATTAGCTCTTGAGCGCAATATTGCACTAGGAGATCAATATCATAACCGAGCAGAAAGCAGAATGGCGAACTTGCGCGCCAACCTAGAAAGTGATGTCTATTTGGAGTATCGAGTCAGGGTTTGGGAAAGCGGCGACCGTCCTTCATTTTGGACAAGCGAATTTGAGAACTTAGTAGGTGATTCACCTCCTATGGATTCAGTGCTCAACTTAGAGCAAGATAACATCAGCTTAGCCTACGTAGATAATTTGTATTTCCAATACAGGCGAGGCTTACTTGATGAAACCTATTGGTCTGGCGCAAGAGACTACATTAAGAGGTTGATAAGCGGCCCAATTCGACGTGCAAATTTTATCTCCTCTTCATTCAATCCGGATTTTAGTGATCTACTTACTGAACTAGTAAGTGAAATCGAAACCGAATAGGGAACTTGTCGTCATTTGGGCTACAGCCGACACATAACAATCAAATCAAAAAGGACATGCTACGCATGCCTCTTATTCAAAGCGTTATGTGCCTAGTTAACGCCGGAGAAGATTTTGAGTCTTTCTAATTTAGCAGATTTAGCGACAATATGTGCGGCGGCAGTTGCTATCCTGGGATTCGGATTCGGATACTTTAAATATTTCGATATGCGCGACAGAGAGTTGCGCTGGAAGAAAACAGAATTTTTGTTCGAGCAGGCAGCTCACTTGGATGGGGATCGAGAAATCAACTATGCAGTCTCCGTCCTCGCAGAAACAGATGATGACGTTAGTGTTAACGATGTATTCGAAGCTGATGGGAGTTTTTCTTCCGCAGTCGACTCAAAATATAGATTAGGATTTGATCGCCTTCTAAATCTACTTGATCGATTAGCATACGCACACCTGCATTCAAGCGTCCTAGACATATCTGAACTAAACAATTTCGGATGGTATTACCATAAAGTTGTATCTTCTAATCGAGCGACTAAGTATTGCGAAGAAAGCGGATACCAAGACATAATTGAAATGGCGCAGAAGATACAGTGAAGGCGGCACATAACAATCAAATCAAAAAGGAGGCACTACGTGCCCCTATTATTCAAAGCGTTATGTTTCTAATCATATGCACCGTGAAACTGGAAATGGAATGATGAATTGGGATGCATTTGGCGCGGCTGGTGAATGGGCAGGATCAATTGCAGTAATTGCTACGTTAATTTATCTGGCTCGCCAATTGCGAGAACAGAATAAGCTTGCGAAGTTCCAAGCATGGGACTCCATAATGGATGGATTCAAAGATTTAACTATGGAGTTCGCCACCAACCCTGAGCTAAATTCCATTGGAAGAAGGGGAGACTTAGACCCTAATAGCTTGACCGATGATGAGTCTAGGCAGTTTCAATTTATGCGTCGAACATATTGGCTTGGGGTACAGAGAGCTTGGCGGGCTTACGAACTAGGATATTTGGGCAAAGATGAGTGGCACGATTTAGCAGATGAATTCGCTAAGAGCCTGGAGACGCCTGGCGGGATTTTATGGCGTAAGCATTCTGTAAATGATCAGATGGCAGCGTTTTGGGTGGCGGTTGATCTTGAGTACTCTAAGGGCACTGGTAGGGTTGATTATTCTATGGGTCGAGACGAGAATAACAATCAATAGGTAGCTCAGCGCAGTCGAAACATAACAATCAAATCAAAAAGGAGGCACTACGTGCCCCTATTATTCAAAGCGTTATGTTTCTATTGGAAATTGAAGCAAGCCGCTAAAGGCTAAGTTATGGGTATCGACAAGATTAATACATGGTTGACTCTGTTAGCTAATCTAGGCGTGCTTGCTGGCATCGTATTTCTTGGAATCGAAATCCAACAGAATACCAACATGGTGCGGACTCAAACACGAGATAACATGGCCGAGAAACAGTTGTCTTGGTATGCCCTCGCGGGTAGGGACTCAAAAACAGCGGAATTGTATCTACAAGGGCAACGCGATGAATTGGAACAATCCCCCGAATATTTTCAATATGTAATGATTGTTGCAAGTAGTTTGGCAATGATGTCTAACGAGTGGTATCAATATCAACAAGGCATGTACAGACCCGAGGAATTTGAACCACGGCAATTTCGTTGGAAGCGGGATCTTCGATCACCAGGATTTAGACGTATTTGGTCCGGCACTCAGCAAAATCAGTATGCCCAGAGTTTCCGCGATGAAGTAAATCGAATTATTGAAGAGCTCGACAATGAGAATTAGTCTAGAAATCGCACTAAGTGCATACGAAACATAACAATCAAATCAAAAAGGACAGGAACCTAACCCGCTTTTGAACACACCTCAACCTAACAATTTGGAGGTGTGAAATGGCAAGACGAAAATACTACCAGTCTTACGACGATAACTTTAAAGCGACAGCAGTTGCGCTCAGCCAGATACCTGGAGTGCTGGCAAAGCACGTAGCCGAGTCTCTAGATATCCATGAAATCATGCTTTATCGTTGGCGCATGGAAATGCGACGAGGACAGATCATGGCCAAGAAAAAACACATCTCTATCGATCCAGAAACCAAATCTGAGCTAATACGCCTTAGAAAACTCGAACGGGATCATAACCTCCTGAAGGAGGAACATGCCCTTTTAAAAAAAGCCATCCAGTTCTCTTCTCAACAAAAAAAGAAGTCTTCGAATTCATAGACGAGAATAGGCACCTGCACGGTATAGCACTGATGTGCCGGGTCTATAACGTGACTCGACATGGTTACAACTCCTGGAGGAGACGAGGCTGTTCATTAAGACGGATAGAAGACAGTGAATGGTATGAGCGAATTAGGACGATATTCGACAAACACAATGGCGCGTATGGGAGCCCTAAGATCACCATGGAGCTGCGCAAGCAGAATTGGCAGATTGGTCAGAAACGGGTTGCTCGAATTATGCGTGAACACGGGCTAAAGGCCTTAAAGCACACTCTCTACAAAAGGCAGAGGTCTGGCATGCTTAAGCATGCGTATAAAATATCCTGCCACATTGCAGGCATGAAAGTGAGCAGAGAGAACCAGCTGTGGGTTGGCGATGTAACCTACATCAAGCTGCGAGACGGCAGCTGGCGATACTTGTGCACCATTATGGATAGATACAGTAGAAAGATCATAGGCTGGTCGCTCAGTGATACCAGAGATGGAAACTTGACCCTGGCATGTCTTGATCACGCTGTGAAGAATAGAGGCCACCATAAGGATCTTATCTTTCACTCGGACAGAGGTGTTGAATACGTTGTAGGGCGCTATCAGGAGCGTTTGCGTAGATACGGCATAGTGCAGAGTATGAACCGAGTAAAGAAGATGAACGACAACGCCTTTATGGAATCGTTCTATCAGCAATTTAAGACGGAAAGAATAAAGAGAATCACCCTCGATACAGTAGAACAGCTTAGAGGAATCATTAAGGAGTACATGTACTACTACAATTTCACTCGATCCCATTCCTCTCTTGGGTATGTATCGCCGGATGAATTTGAGTGTAGAATGAACGAATAACAAAAACTTAACACGGTGTGTGCAAAAGCGGGTTAGGTTCCACGCGGCGTTTCACGGCCGCGTCTATTATTAAGGGCGTTATCTGCACCGAGTCATTGCAAAACCTAAAGTGATAGAATAGTATCACTTTATGAAAACCGAACTCGTCACAACTTTGAAGCGCCAAGCCACGAAAATTCTCGCAGAATTGCGTACCTCCAAGGAACCTATACTGATAACGGAGCACGGCCAACCCTCAGCATATCTCCTTGATGTCGATGATTACGAGATGATGCAAAACCGTATAAAAATCCTGGAAGGAATTGCCAAAGGCGAAACTGCGATTCGGGAAGGCCGTGTTCTTAGCCATGCCGAAGCCGAAGAAAAATTGGGCAAATGGCTAAAATAGTTTGGACTGAGTCAGCGCTGGAAGATCTAGACGAGATTGCAGAATACATAGCCTTAGACAAGCTTAATGCTGCCCAGCATCTCGTTCGGAACGTTTTTAGGCGCGTTGACCTACTCAGCGATTCACCAAATTCCGGGAGAAAGGTTCCAGAACTCTCTCCATCCAAATATAAAGAAGTCATTGTCGGCCCCTGCAGAGTGTTTTACCGTCTCACAGAAGGTTCTGTCTACATATTGCACGTTATGAGGGATGAGAGAGAATTGCGCAAATATCTGCTGCAAGATCGAGATCTAAAAGGCAGATAACCATCAAATCAAGGAGACGCCGTAAACGGCGTCTCCTTATTAAAAGCGTTATGTGTTTCATAAAGTTTACCAGTGTTCCTGAATCCGCCAATATGGCACATACTGAATTAACTGCTTAAACGATGACAGTTTGACAAATTTGATAAAGGAGTTCCGTGACAGAATTTGAAACCGCAGAATTGACGTTCAGCCTCCTAGGTTATGCTATGACTGCTATGGCCCTGTACTTTACGGTTGTGAGTGGGTATTTGGTCATCGCATATATTGTTGGCGAACAACTTTCAAAATCCCAAATGTTTATCGTAAGCTCTCTATTTGGAGTATTCGCTCTTCTCTTAGCGTATGCCTCTTATAGCTTTTTTGCTGAAGCCAGCAACGTTGGGAATAGAACAAGCTCTTCTGTCGAATACTGGATTCCTTCTGTGATTAGCATCGCAGAATTCGCAGGGATAATTGCTGCCTTCAGATTTATGCTTGATATAAGAAAGAAGTCATCTATTACCCATTCTGACTAAAGCTAAGTATTGAAATATGATCAACACATAACAATCAAATCAAAAAAAAGAAAAACGGAGACACCCATAAAATAATAAATTAAGACAACAACTCATCAAACTCTGCATTGTCAGTATGGCCGTAGCTAGCCCCTTTATCCTCGGACTAACGTCTGCGTGCTCGACAACTCAGTTCATTACTCGGCATCTACAAGCCCCACAAATCGTGTCAGCAGACTTTCCGAGACTGGTGTCGCGCTCACTCTAGCTAGCAACTCCTCAACATCGAGACCTTCTTTGGCGATGTCGTCGCTGCGCTCACGAATATAAGTGCTCATAACGCTCGCACTGAATTCGGGGTGGAACTGTACCCCCCAGGTCGATGAGCCCAAACGAAATGCGTGGTTAGACTCAAAGCTATTCTTTGCCAGCAACACCGCCTCTTTCGGCAGGGATAAGACCGATTGCAAATGCGAAGCTTGCGCACTGAATTGTGTCGAAATCTTGGCAAACAGCACATCGCTAGCAGCCTCTTCTGTTAATTCAACATCGACGGTTCCGATCTCTCGACCTTGAGGGTGAAACCCGACTTCACCACCAAAGGCCCACGCCAATAACTGATGCCCATAACAAACACCCAAGATGGGTTTCTGAGCCTCGTGCAGAATACGCAGATAATCGGCGGCCACTTCATTCCAAGGAGCAAGATCGGTGACATAGGCAGGCGAACCGGTAACGATTGCGGCAATGACATTATCTGTCGCAGGCAAGGCCTCTCCCTT
>JAESUV010000098.1 GCA_016762975.1 Gammaproteobacteria bacterium
GCGGAGGTAGCGATGCTCAATAACACAGGCCGTGAAAAAGGCATTATTGAGCAACTAAAAAACAGTGGTGAGCCTGAGAAACTATTGGAAGGCCTGTTTGTTGAATTCTGTATTGCAGACGAGACGAGCTTTGGTAGCAGGGTCACGGTTGAGATTGAAATAGTCGAGGCGTTTAAGTACACCACAACCTTAGAAATTCAACAGAAGCCTGTTCTCGATAAATGGATGACAAATCCTTCTATGTTGGTTCGCGTCTATCACGATGCGAGTACTGCTGAGGTTATATCCTACCAAGGACATAGAAATCTCCAGCCGAGATATGAGCAGCCGAACGCGAACATGTACCATTCTGATGAAAAGATGCAAGTGAATATGTTTCTTGGTGAATGGCTAACCCACAGCCTTAAAGTGGGAAGAAGCACTGAGCTGGTAAGTACTACTTAAAACCTAATAATAATTATTATCAATGGCTGTCATGACTGCATTGATCACACAGAATCCGATTCAAATTACTCAGATCACCGATACTCATCTATACGGTAAGTCTTCGGGCACGTTATTGAAGATGAATACCAATGAGACGCTGGGTCATGTAATGGCCTTGGTGAAGGCGAGTGAGGATAAGATTGATCTTATCTTAGCTACTGGAGATATCGCTCAAGATGCTTCCGATAAGGCCTATACAAATTTTCTAGATATTATCGCTTCATTGAATTCGCCCTTCAGGTGGATACCCGGGAATCATGACAACGCTACTGTCATGAGAAGGATGGCAGAGGGAACTGGGGCCAGCGAAAAAACCGCGCAGCTAAATAACTGGTTGATCGTCTTGCTCGATACAAGCATCTTGGGTCAGGTACACGGAAAGCTTGCGAAGACAGAAATTAATTTCTTAACTAGCGTTTTACGCGCTGCAGAAAAAGACGACAGCATCGAACATTGCCTTATAACARTGCATCACAATCCGGTGGCAGGGAATTCGGCATGGATGAAAGATATYGGCCTGGAGAAWGGTGAGATGTTTTTTGAAGCCATTAAGATATCGAAAAAGGTAAGATGTGTGCTGTATGGTCATATCCATCAAGAATTRGACTTTGAGCACGAGGGTATTCGCTGTTTCTGTACTSCCTCAACCTGCATCCAGTTTAAACCGAATGTCACTAGTTTCTCTTTAGACAGGGTCAATCCAGGATATAGATCATTGCAACTATTTGCCGACGGAAGCATCGAATCAGTAGTTAGAAGAGTCTCCGGCGAGAAATTCGAAGCAGACTACAATAGCCCTGGCTACTAACGCTCTACAGAGAATCATTACACATTGCCTGTTCAACCTTATGTGCTTTATTTGCACGGCTTCCTGAGCTCTCCGCGCTCGCTCAAGGCGCAGCAGGCGTTGGCCTATTGTATTGAGATTGGCCTAGGCGAGAACATCACGATTCCTCAAATGAGTCATGGGCCAGCTGAGACACTAGCCCAGCTGCATGCGCTGATAGATGAAAATGGTTCTGATCAGTTAGTGATAATGGGGAGTTCACTTGGCGGCTACTATGCCACTTACCTTTCGGAGTTCTATCAGGCTCCGGCTGTATTGATTAATCCAGCGGTAAGGCCCTATGAGCTATGGGAATCTCATCTTGGTGAGAATAGAAATTATCATTCAGATGAGATACATGTTGTTACTAGAGAGCATATTGAAGAACTTAGGTTGATTGATGTTGCAACGTTGTCAAAGGCCAAAAATTTCAAAGTCTTCGTGCAGAAAGGAGACGAGACGTTAGACTACCGACAGGCGCTAGAAAAGTTCGGGGCAGACCAATGTGTAGTGCATGAGAATGGTAGCCATAGCTATGACGACTTCGAGCATGAATTGCCTGTCATGTTTGATTTCCTCCTATCAAGAATTGGCCAAGATAAGCGATAAAATACTATTGGGTCATAGAGAAACTTAGGCCTTCGAGAGACCTTCTATCAGGCAGTAATCGAAGCCAATACGCAATGAGAATTAGTTCATGAGTGACACTTACAACGCTGATGCCATCGAAGTACTTACCGGTTTAGATCCGGTAAGAAAACGGCCCGGCATGTACACCGATACGACACGCCCGAATCATCTCATTCAGGAGGTGATCGACAATAGTGTTGATGAGGCTCTAGCGGGCCATGCAAGTCACCTCAATTTACAGTTGAACAAAGATGGCTCTGTCGAGGTGAGTGACGATGGCCGCGGCATGCCTGTCGATAAGCACAAGGGCGAAAAGGTCAGTGGTGTAGAGCTGATTCTTACTCGTCTTCACGCCGGGGGTAAGTTCTCCAACAAGAACTATCAATATTCCGGGGGACTGCACGGAGTTGGTGTATCAGTCGTCAACGCGCTTTCTAAATCTTTGGAAGTAATCGTAAAGCGAGACGGCAAGGTTTACGCCATGTCTTTCGAGGGTGGCGAGAAGGTCTCTGAGTTAAAGGCGTTCGATACTGTCGGAAAGAGAAACACCGGTACTACGGTTAAATTCCTGCCCGACGGGAAATATTTTGACTCAGTTAAGATCTCCATACCTCGACTTAAACATGTGCTCCGTGCGAAGGCAGTTCTCTGCTCGGGATTACACGTTAGTTTTGTCGACAACACCGTCAGTGAGGAAAAGTCTCAGAGCGAAGAGTGGTGTTTTGAAGACGGCCTGATCGACTACCTAATTCAAGCTACAGCGGACTATGAAACGATACCGAAGGAGCCATTCTATGGTTCGGTGCAGGGAGGCGACGAAGCGTTAGATTGGGCGATTCAATGGCTTCCTGAAGGTGGTGAGACTACCGGCGAGAGTTATGTGAACCTGATACCGACTCCACTCGGCGGTACCCATGTCAGTGGCTTGCGTACGGGCCTGCTTGATGCACTGCGAGAGTTCTGTGAATTTCGAAACTTGCTACCCCGTGGGCTGAAGCTAACTGGAGACGATGTCTGGGATAAATGCAGTTATGTGCTTTCCTCGAAACTGTTAGATCCTCAGTTCTCGGGTCAGACTAAGGAACGGCTCTCTTCGCGGCAATGTGCTGCATTTGTGTCTGGCATCATCAAGGATTCTTTCAGCCTCTGGCTAAACCAGCACACTGATGAGGCGGAGTTAATTGCCGAACTCTGTATTAGCAATGCGCAAGTGCGTCTGAAGGCTAGTAAACAGGTTGCTAGAAAGAAGGTTACGTCTGGGCCCGCTTTGCCAGGCAAATTAGCCGATTGCTCAACCCAAGATGTCATGTCCGGGGAGTTGTTTCTGGTGGAAGGAGATTCAGCGGGTGGTTCTGCGAAACAGGCACGGGACCGAGAAACGCAGGCGATACTTCCGCTACGAGGAAAGATCCTCAACACCTGGGAGGTAGATTCGAACGAGATTCTTGCTTCGCAGACAGTGCACGATGTGGCGGTTGCATTGGGTGTCGACCCAGGCACCAGCGATATCAGTGGGCTGCGCTATGGCAAGATCTGCATCCTCGCTGATGCAGACTCTGACGGACTGCACATTGCCACATTATTGTGCGCTCTGTTTGTTAAACACTTCCAGCCTTTAGTTGCCGGCGGATTTATTTATGTCTCAATGCCGCCGTTGTTTCGCATCGATATTGGCAAGGAGATCTTCTATGCACTTGATGAAGATGAGAAGAACGGTATCCTCGATCGCATCGCGGCAGAGAAGAAGCCGGGTAAGGTGAACGTACAGCGCTTCAAAGGACTGGGTGAGATGAACCCCTTACAGCTGCGTGAGACAACGATGGCAAGGGATACCAGACGCCTTGTGCAGCTAACTCTGGAAGAAGACCCAATGGCGAAGAAGAGTAGTAGTACATTTCAGATGATGGACCTGCTGCTTGCGAAGGGTCGAGCGGCAGACAGAAAAGCCTGGCTCGAAGACAGCGGCAGTCTTGCAGACTATGCCGAATAACTAACAAATGCGGGTGTCCCC
Source organism: Gammaproteobacteria bacterium (assembly GCA_016762975.1). GTDB lineage: Bacteria > Pseudomonadota > Gammaproteobacteria > Pseudomonadales > Pseudohongiellaceae > UBA9145. Next base: position 3,954 of record JAESUV010000098.1, read on the forward strand.
AGTTTTTACTGTATCGAATTAGATTAAAGAATAGAAACCGAGAATTCAATGAACGAAGAAATCACAATTAGTGAAGATGGCGTCGAACAGATTGCGTTAAAGACTTACACGCAGCAGGCCTATCTGAACTATTCGATGTACGTAATTAACGATCGCGCTCTGCCTAATATCGGCGATGGCTTGAAGCCGGTACAGCGTCGAATCGTCTACGCGATGTCCGAGTTGGGGCTGAAGGCGAGTGCAAAATTTAAAAAATCGGCTCGAACCATTGGCGATGTGATCGGTAAATTCCACCCCCACGGTGACGCGGCCTGCTATGAAGCTATGGTACTGATGTCCCAGCCTTTCACTTACCGTTATCCGTTGGTGGATGGTCAAGGTAACTGGGGCTCGCAAGACGACCCTAAATCGTTTGCCGCAATGCGCTATACGGAATCCCGATTACAGGCCTATGCGGATGTGCTGCTCGGCGAGCTTGCTCAGGGCACGGTCGATTGGAAGGCGAATTTCGACGGAACCTTAGAGGAGCCACAGATTCTTCCGGCGCGACTGCCCAATGTTTTGCTAAATGGGGGTAGCGGCATAGCGGTTGGTATGGCGACCGACATTCCTCCACACAATCTGCGAGAAGTGGCGGAAGCGTGTATTTATCTCTTGGACAATCCTAAGGCGACGATCAAAGATATCTGCAAGATCATCAAGGGGCCGGACTACCCATCAGAAGCTGAGTTGATAACGCCAAAGAGTGATATTGAAGAGCTGTATACAACGGGCCGCGGTTCACTGAAGGCGCGTGCGACCTATATTAAAGAGAACGGCGAGATTCTAATTAATGCACTGCCCTTTCAGGTTTCTGGTGCAAAGGTGTTAGAGCAGATAGCGGCGCAGATGCAAAAAAAGAAACTACCAATGGTGGTTGATCTGCGTGACGAGTCGGACCATGAGAATCCCACTCGTATAATCGTCGTGCCGAAATCAAATCGTGTCGATCTCGATGCCATTATGTCGCACCTGTATTCGACGACTGATCTAGAGAAGAATTACCGCGTCAATTTCAATATGATTGGAATCGACAAGCGGCCTCAAGTCAAAGACATCCTCAGCCTGCTAAAAGAATGGCTGCAGTTTCGTACCGAAACTGTGCGTCGTCGCTTGCAGTTTCGTTTGGACAAGATTTTGGATCGACTGCATCTTCTTGAAGGCTTGCTCGTTGCATTCCTGAATATCGATGAAGTCATTAAGATCGTCCGCCAGGAAGATAAGCCTAAGCTAGCACTGATGAAGAAATTTAAAATTTCTGATCGGCAGGCAGAAGCGATCCTAGAACTGAAATTGCGTCAATTGGCGAAGCTTGAAGAAATCAAGATTGTCGCGGAGCAGAAAGAGTTAGCTACGGAGAGAAAGGGCCTAGAGCAATTGCTTAGTTCTGCCGCCCGGCTGAAAACATTTATCAAGGGCGAGATAAAAGCCGACACTGAGAAATACGGTGACGCGCGCCGTACGCCTATTGTTAGTAGAGAAGAGGCAAAGGCATTTTCTCAGACCGAGTTGATTTCTACCGAGCCGGTTACGATAGTATTGTCCGATAGAGGTTGGATACGCGCGGCGAAAGGCCATGAGGTTGACCCGGCGTCCTTGCAGTATAAATCAGGCGATTCCTTTAAGATCGCGGCGCGAGGTAAGAGCAATCAGCTCGCAATCTTCATGGACTCCACCGGCCGCGCCTATTCCTTGCCGGCACATAGCCTGCCTTCTGCACGAGGTCAGGGTGAGCCAATCTCAGGAAAGGTAAACCCACCCCCCGGCGCAACTTTCGAAGGTGTGGTGATCGCAGAGGACGATAAAGACGTCTTGCTCGCGAGTGATGCGGGATACGGATTCGTTGGCAAGGTAGGCGATTTAATTAGCAAGAATAAGTCAGGTAAGGCTGTGCTAAGAGCGCCTAAGGGCGGGAAAGTCTTAGCGCCGCTAATGGTCAATGACTACAAGAAAGATCTGATCGTTGCCATTACCAACGAAGGCCGCATGCTGATGTTCTCGATTGCAGAACTACCACGCTTGGCCAAAGGCAAAGGGAATAAAATCATCAGTATTCCTACGCTGCGCGTGGCTGAGCGGCTAGAGTTTATAGTCGCACTTTCGGTCTTGACCGGAGAAGATTCACTGACTGTCTATGCAGGGCGACGACATCACAATCTTAAGCCTGCTGATCTGGAACACTATAGAGGTGAAAGAGGGCGGCGCGGGAACAAACTACCCCGTGGATTTCAGAATGTGGATCGAGTAGAGGTTATTTCGAAGGGAGAGCCGCAGAGCGACTAGGGCGTTGGCGAGAATTTGCGCTAGGCAAAGGTCGGCCTCGACGCTAGCTTGTTAGCAGGTCCGCAATAGCCGGCAACCAAGCTACTCGCGCGAATCCCCAGGTGGCTACCAATAGCAGCAGACCGGAGCAGAGCATTGTCACCGAGGCGATGGTGCGCAGCCGCTTGCTAGTCTCGATGGAGCGGGCGCGGATCATCAGCTCCACAATGAGCAGATTGGGGATGTAGAAGAAGAAGGCCATGATGTAATCGAACCAACCATCGAATTCGTCAGTGTGGCCTACCCAGTCAGTAAGAACTAGCCACAGGCCATAGTCCATGCGATAGAGCCATGAGCCAATGGCCAACGCATAGAGGCGCCACGCCCAAGCCTGATGGTCCAGCAACTGACGTGCCATGGCATAGCGCACGGTCTGCACTGCGGCGATGAACATCAAGATGCCATACAGGCTAAAGCCGATATCCATTACCAGCCCGCCGACAGTGCCGCGGATAGCGATGAAGGATAATCCCCCGATCGCCGCCACCAAAGACAGGAAGATATAGAGACGACCGGTCCAGTGGTGCACGCGCGGGTAGTTGCTACGAATTGAATCGATCAGCTGCATGCCGCCTAGAAGAAGGATTAAGCCACCGGCGGCGAAGTGCAGTCCAATACCCACGGAGGCCTGTGGCTGACTTGGGTCATAGATTTCCGGTAGCACATTATTCCAACGCAGCATGTCATTCTCGAAATACGCCGCCGCATAGTTGGCAAGAATATAGAGACCGAAGATGAAGGAACTAGTCCAAACTATGACGAGCAAAGCTCGACTGGAGAAACGGTAAAGAGTATCGCCGTTACCAGCCAACTGGCTTGAGTCGCCTACGTTTTCTGTCATGACAGTCATGTGAACTATGGCCTATTGAGTACGAACAACCTTCAAATTAGAAATATTGTGGACGCCGGTATTCTACTAGTTCGGTTGGGTAAGTAAATGTCACGAACTTAGAGTATGGAAGCAGAAAAGATATTCGTGCGTACTGAAACGGCCTTGCTGATTTCGTCAGTTCCTCCATGTCGCGTCATGTAAACCGCGTCATATAACCGCTTTCTAGCTACTGGGTTCAGTGGTTTCCAAACTACCGACTGTTCCCAAATTGCTTGTTAATAGTAATAATTCTCATTTGCATTTAATAATAATTAGCTATAAGATGCAGCTGTATCGCTGTGGCACTTTGTCTCGGGGATTTAGAAAAACCGAACAGTGAAGGTTTTTAGGTGCAGTAGCCACTATGAATGACGTGTCGAAACAGAAAGGTGATGAAACAAGCTCCGCTAATGCAGGAGTGAGGTCTGTTACAAGCATAGAGTTGTTAGGGCCAGTAAAGCAGCTTCTAATTATTCATGACGGGGAAAACTATACACTTAGAATTACC
>JAESUV010000137.1 GCA_016762975.1 Gammaproteobacteria bacterium
CGCAATTACCGGTCTCGTAAAACTTGCGAAGCTTTACCGTCATCGTCGACTCCTATTAAGGGACAAGCTCTGGTGAATTTTCGAACAGCCTCAAAAACCGTGTAAAGTCGCGTAGCGATCTCGGTGAAAAGAAGCATCCCCTAAGAATTGCTGAGCAACTCGCGCGCGCTTGATGAAAAAGCCAACGTCGAATTCGTCGGTCATACCAATGCCGCCGTGCATCTGTATGCCTTCATTGCTCACGAGGAAGAAGACCTCTGAGAGTTTCGCCTTGGTCATGCTAGCAAGTTCTGCAATCTCAGCCTGAGTCTTATCGGGATCATCCAAAGCTGCTAAGGCCGCGCGAACTGCAGACTTGCAGAGCTCTATCTCGCTGTACATCTCAGCGGCGCGATGCTGAAGTCCTTGGAAGGAGCCTATCAACACACCAAATTGCTCGCGCTGCTTTAAAAATTCCAAGATGCTTTCGAAGACCGCCTGCATACTACCCAACATCTCGGCAGCAATGCCGATACGCGCAATATCCAGCACTCTATCCAAAGCAGTAAAGCCTTGATCCAATTCTCCGAGAAGTGCATCGGTTGCAACGACTACATTATTGAACTGGATATTCGAAGAGTTGCGGCTATCAACCATGATAGTGCGAGTGATGCTAACTCCTTCGTCTTTAGCATCTACAAGAAACAGCGATATCCCCTGTTCGCTCCCACTCTCTTTTGAGGTTCGCGCAACCACTATTAGCGTGTTCGCGACATGCCCATCAAGGACAAATGTCTTGCTACCATTCAGACTGTAACCGCCGTCAACCTTTGTGGCAGTAGTCGCGATCTTGCTTGGATTGTGACTCGTGTGTTCATCCAGCGCTAAGGCTGTGAGTAGTTCGCCGGCGACTATCTTCGGAAGCAGGTCTTGCTTCTGCGCTTCATTGCCAAGCTGGGCAATAGCGGTAGCGCCAATTAACACCGTGGATATTAACGGAGAGCTAACCAGGGTCTTTCCCGTTTCTTCCAATACAACACCGAGTCCGCCATAGCCAAACTCGAATCCGCCGTAAACTTCTGGTATTGCCATTCCTGCCCAGCCTAGCTCGATCATCTGCGACCATATCGCTTGGTCGTAGCCTTGCTCGTCTTTGCTATCCCGCAGCCTTCGTAGCACTGAAACTGGCGCATTCTGCTCGCAGAAACTCTTTACCGAATCTTTCAACAACTGCGCATCTTCACTTAATACTAAAGCCATTACTCAAACCTTCCTTGCAGTATTATTGGATGGTGGCGATTATTTCTGTGCCAGACTTAAGATGTCGGGCAAGCCTAGCACTCGCTTGGCAATTATATTTAACTGCACTTCCGATGTACCACCCTCTATTGAATTCGCCTTCGAGCGTAGCCATTCACGAGTCAGTTGCAACTCTTCATCACTAAAGCCTTCGCCCTCCCAACCAAGCCCCTGACTGCCTATTGCGCGCAACATCAATTCGTAGCGCCGTTTGTTCAATTCGCAGCCATAGTTCTTCAGCATGGAGGATGTTGCATTTGGTCCTTGCCCCTGCTTGGACTCTTCTACCGAGCGCCTTGACGTATACGCGAATGCGTCGGCATCTATCTTGAATTGTGCAATCTGATCGCGCAGCACCGGATCCGATAGTTTGTCGCTATCGCCACGATAGTGCATGGCGGTGCCTTCCAGGCTTGAAATAGTTGACGTGGTTCCACCGTTATCGGATTGACCGGCGCTTAAACCGAAACCGGATATCATCGTGCGTTCGTGCTGCAATAGACGTTTGGCTATGGTCCAACCTTCGTTGAGCTTGCCTACTAAATTGCTCGCCGGCGCTTTCACATCATCAAAGAATGTTTCGCAGAACGGAGACGAACCACTGATCAGCTGAATCGGCTTGGTTGATATACCCTCGCTAGCCATATCGAACAAGATAAAACTAATACCTGAATGCTTCGGAACGTCGAAGTCAGTGCGAACGAGACAAAAAATCCAATCGGCTTGATCGGCATAGGAAGTCCACACCTTGGCACCGTTAATGAGGTAGTAGTCTCCCTGCAATTCTGCCTTGGTAGAAAGGCTTGCGAGGTCCGACCCTGAGCCCGGCTCGGAGTAGCCCTGACACCAGCGAATTTCGCCGCGCACGATCTTCGGTATGTGCTCCAGCTTCTGCTGATGATTGCCGTATTCCAGCAGCACCGGACCCAACATGCTGATTCCGAAGCTAGTCAACGCAGGCCGTGCATTGATACTAGCCAATTCCTCGCCTAATACGATCGCCTGATCTTTGTCTAGACCACCGCCACCGTACTCAGTAGGCCAGGTAGGACAGGTCCAGCCTTTCTGCGCCATACGCTGCAACCAAATCTCGCTTTCGGGATTAGCAAAAACAGCATTGCGCCCGCCCCAAACAACTTCCTCTTGTACCATTACTGTTCGCATGGACTCTGGGCAGTTATCCGCCAACCAGGTTCGGGTCTCGATTCTAAATTCTTGTAGGGACTGCAAGGCAAGCTCCTCTCGATTCAATCTTTCAAWAAAGTTATTTRTGTAWGCTACAAAGCTAACTAGTRACCAGTACCTGGCGYCCCTGWACTTTACCYGCCTTGAGGTCTGCCAAAGCCGCAGTGGCYTCYGACAGCGGTCGCTCCGCTATCTCGATTGGCGCGATCTTACCCGCTCGCACCAACTCCATGAGCTCACTCATATCTTGCGGCGTTCCCACGTAGCTGCCTTGAATAACGCGTGCATTCATCGGTATGAATGGGATAGGTATGTTCARCGCGCCACCAAAGAGGCCAACGATGACTAACATGCCACCCTTACGCAGGCAGCCCARRCCATAATTCACCGACGCYTCTGCGCCAACGAAGTCTAGTACYGCGAACGCACCRCCGGTTGCCTTACGTARYGCYTTCGAGGTCTGCGGRTCGGAAGAATTAAACGTRCGAGTTACGCCAAGCTCTCGYGCTGCTRCTAACTTCGCCTCATCGATATCGACCACGATMGGATCGATACCCATCGATCCKATCGCGATCTGRATTGCCATCATACCAACRCCGCCAGCACCGATAATRACYACGGCRTCATCRSYCTGAAGCTCGCCAACTTTCTTTAGTGCACTATAGGCAGTSAGSCCGGAGCAAGCATAGGTGGCAGCTAGGGAGTCGGACACATCACCTTTGTCGAACAGGTAACGACTGTGAGGGATCATCACATGATCAGCGAATCCACCGTTAACTACGATGCCTAAAGCGCGACCGGGGGTGCAGAGCTGCTCTTCACCGCGTTTACATGTGGCACATTCGCCACAGCCTATCCAAGGATAGACTACTCGGCGATCGCCAACCTGTACATCTTGCGCATCCGGACCCACAGCTACAACTTCGCCAAATATTTCATGACCCAGCACCATACCCTCTCGGCCGACTTCGAGCTGCTTGCCGTTACCRAGATTAAACACACCGTCATGCATGTGTATATCGGAGTGACATACACCGCAGGCAACGGTCTTAACCAAYACCTCRGTACCTTGRGGGACGGGCGTCTCTGAYTCTACTTSCACCAGAGYCGCRCCGGGTGCAGCGGTTTGATATGAAATCATGTTGTARTCTCTTYTATAAATTCATGTGAMCGATAAAAAATATCCGCMMNCCCCTTACTARGGAGTTCTATCCWTTRTCCGRTYCCCACTGCGCRAASGTYTTWCCTTCTTTCGCTAGYTTTTCTAAAAGCGGAGCCGGCTTCCAATACWKCTCGCCGTCRCGCTCTCTGAACTCRCARATYTTATCGWMKAYRTTCTKCARTCCGATCTGATCGGCATAGTGCATAGGYCCGCCTTTAGCGGCCGGAAATGCATAACCAAACACRTAGACAACATCGATGTCGCTAGCGCGCTGAGCGATTCCCTCTTCGAGKATCAGTGCGCCTTCATTGATTAGCGGGTACAGRCAACGCTGCAGAATTTCTTCATCGGAGATATCTCGTTGCTCAAGATTTAACTTCGCCGCCTCTTCCTTAATCATCGACTCGACTTCCGGATCTGACATGCGACGCCTAGTCTCAGGATCGTATTTATAGAAACCGGAGCCTGTCTTCTGGCCGTGCCGTCCCATTTCGACTAGTAGCGTACCCATACGATAGAGCTTTGGATCGTCGGGTAGATCGGTGCGCGCCTCACGCGCTTTGTAGCCAACATCCAGACCTGCCAGATCGCCCATCGCCAAAGGGCCCATCGCCATACCAAATTTTTCTAATGCCGAATCGACCTGCGCTGGCGTACAGCCATCCATTAACAACATCTGCGCCTCGCGACCGTAGCCACCTAACATACGGTTTCCGATGAAGCCGTAGCACACCCTCGATAGCGCGCAGACCTTGCCGATCTTCTTGCCGATTTTCATACACGTTGCCAAGACATCGTCGGCAGTCTTCTCTCCGCGCACGATTTCTAATAATTTCATCACATTGGCTGGACTAAAGAAGTGTAACCCCAACACGTCCTGCGGTCGGCTAGTAGCCGCCGCGATAGCGTCCACATCCTGATAGGATGTGTTCGTCGCTAGAATTGCACCTGGCTTACAGACTCCATCCAATTTCGCGAAAATCTCTTTCTTTAGCTCTAGATTCTCGAAGACAGCTTCGATGACTAAATCGACATCGGCTAAGTCTGCGTAGTCAGTTGTACCAGTAATTGTACTGATCAAAGTCTCCATCTTATCCGCTGGGAGTTTTCCTTTGGCCACGGTAATCGTGTAGTTCTTGCGAATAATCTTCATGCCACGCGCAAGAGCTTCGTCATTAATTTCTACCATGACAACAGGAATGCCTACATTCGCGAAGCACATGGCAATACCGCCACCCATGGTGCCGCCGCCGATGATGGCAACCTTCTTAATGTCTCGCAACGCAGTGTCTTTAGGCAGGTCTTTAATCTTTGCAGCTTGACGCTCTGCAAAGAAGATATGTCGCATAGCTGCCGACTCTGGAGAGACCACCAACTCACGGAACAATTCTCGCTCTCGCTCCAATCCTTCATCCATTGGCAGATTCACCGCCGCCTCTATGCAGGACACGATCTTGTCTGGAGCTATCTGACCACGGGCGCGCAGGGCAAGCTTCTTTCTTGCTGCGTCGAAGAATCCCGGTTCGATCGTTGCAGGATCAATAGTAATGTCGCGAATTCTCTTCAATGGAGCACCCGATTCCACCAAGGAACTTGCATACTGAATCGCTGCAGCCTGTAGATCATCACCCTCGACGACTTCATCTATTAGACCCATGCTCTTTGCTTTTCCCGCCGCTACCGGGTTGCCAGTAGTGATCATATCCAGCGCTGCCTGCACGCCAGCCAATCGCGGTACACGCTGTGTTCCACCGGCACCAGGCAGAAGGCCTAGCTTAACCTCAGGCAAGCCTACCTTCGCCGATGCAATAGCACAGCGGTAGTGACAGGCAAGAGCCACTTCGAATCCACCGCCCAGCGCCGTGCCATGAATGGCAGCAATTATCGGCTTTTTGGAATTCTCTATAGCCGAGAGTACATCGGGTAGACCCGGCTCCATCGGCGGCTTGCCAAACTCAGTGATGTCCGCGCCGGCGATAAAGGTGCGACCCTCGCAGCGCAATACCACAGCTTCAGATGCATCTTCGGCCGCCGCATTCACAGCATTTAAGATACCCTCACGCACAGCCTGTGAAAGTGCATTCACCGGCGGGCTGTTGACACTAATTACGCCAATATTTCCAACTAATTCATAACTAACGACATTCGACATGTGTAATTCCTGTGTTGCTGATTTGCATGTAAGAAGTACTACTCACTTATTTTGATTTTACTGTCTCTGATCAATTCAATGGCACCCTTAGTCAACTCGCTCTAGAATCGCGGCGACACCCTGACCGATTCCGATACAGAGACTGATGGCTGCGTAGCGGCCACCGGTTCGTTCTAGCTGACGCATCGCCGTGATGGCGATTCTCGCGCCCGACGCACCCAGCGGATGACCCAAGGCTATCGCACCGCCATTTGGATTCACGCGAGAGTCGCTAAAATCGACTTCCAACATCTTCAGACAGCCAAGAACCTGTACTGAAAATGCCTCGTTAATCTCAATAATATCCATATCTTTCAATTCTAGATTCGCTCGTTCGAGCGCCTTGCGAATCGCAAACACAGGACCTAGCCCCATGACGCGCGGCTCAACACCCGCAACGGCACCTGCGACAATGCGTACTCGCGGCTTAACTGAATATTTTTCGCCGATAGCGGCACTGCCTACGATAAGTGCTGCAGCACCGTCATTGATACCACTCGCGCTGCCTGCGGTAACTACGCCCTCAGCAGAAAGTGAACGCAGCCCACCTAGAGCTTCGCGTGTAGAAGTAGGTCGTGGGTGCTCATCGGCATCGACCGTCAGATCCGGCTTCTTTCGGCCCTGAGGCACGTCGATTGCTACGATCTCGTCCTTAAAGAAACCATCGATTCTAGCTGCCTCGTACTTAGCTTGAGAYGCCGCCGCGAAAACATCGCTCTCTTCTCTAGAAATATCCAGATCGCTCGCAATATTATCTGCTGTCTGGGGCATCGTGTCGTTTCCGAACTCGGCGGCGTAAGCAGGGTTTGTGAATCGCGCACCCATCGTGCTATCTGCGATTTGCTGTCCACGATCGAACGCTGTCTGCGCCTTTGACATAACAAGAGGCGCGCGACTCATCGACTCAACGCCGCCTGCGAGAAACAATTCTCCCTCGCCGGCTTTTACTCCCCTTGCCGCATCTAACGTTGCCGCTAAACCCGAGCCACAAAGCCTATTCACCGTTAGCCCTGCAACCGACGTTGGCAACCCTGCTCTGAGTGAGGCAAAGCGCGCAACATTACGACAGTCCTCACCAGCACCATTGGTATTACCCATGATGACATCTTCATAGGCCACCGCTTCGAAWGCATTTCGCTCAACAACTGACTTGATTACATGGGCTAATAGATCATCGGGACGAACYGGGGAAAGCGCACCCGCATGTCGACCGAAAGCGGTACGGSCTCCRTCATAAATAAAKGCATCGCGCGGAGAATTATCRGRCATGTWTTGCTCTCACTCTGTTTTGTATAAAKGGAAACTAGTTTTAAGGCAGAATCGATTACGGCTCATTCTTACTRGAGCTTATCTACTTCTAAWMTAATTACTGCGAGGTTATTCGGCTCACTCGCTCTATTGGAATTGGTTCTCCTGAATCCAAAGCCAGACCTCAAYCTGCARCAGTAAATGCCGGCATTRCAGACACGAGGCCGGYCATTCTAACATAGCCATTCGGCCTAGGGTATTGGACCGAACTCCAGCAATTACGCTGCATGCAGTCGCTTCCAGCACGCAATTATGCTAGCTTAAAGCCGATACCTCCTGAGCATTACGGCCCTTCGATACGAACACATCACAGGGGCTAAGCTGCTCAGATTTTGGCTACACAACTAATTCAGGAACTCAGGCAAAAATTCAATGATACGAGACCCAGAAACACTCAAGCAACTGGTCGATCTAGTCGAACGCTTCGTGAGAGAAAGATTGATTCCCGCCGAAAACCAAATGGCCGAAGAGGGAAAACTACCTGAGGCGCTACTCGAAGAGATGAAAAGCCTCGGCCTATTCGGCCTAACCATCCCGGAAGAATACGGCGGCCTGGGGCTGAC
>JAESUV010000247.1 GCA_016762975.1 Gammaproteobacteria bacterium
CATCACCCGCGTCAAAGCTCATCAATCCAGCAAGCACAAACACCCACAACGCACCGAGCCCAAGCCAACCCACGCGCGCAGCAAGCACCTGCTGCTCCGTTGGTTCATAAGAGCCATCCCGCATCCGGTAAGGCTTGGTGGGTTTCTTCTTCGATCGCGCTTTGGTTGACTTAGCCATATCCATTCATTATCGGGCGATCGATCCTCTCCCCCTCACATTTCCCGACACCAATATCACCCCAAAGTCCCCACACAACCGACAAATTCCGGGACACCTACCCACCAGCCCCACTTCGAGCCAATTGCAGGCATAATCCGCACAATTTCACTAATCCATACAATCCATACTTCAGTCCCCTCCCTTATCTGGACGATGCACTATCAAGCGATGGGCGTGTATCACGACCCTCGCCATAACAATAATCCTCCAGGTTTCACGGTAACGTTTACTGAAATCGAATTGGATAAGGAAACGGGTAAGTTTGAAATTCTCGACCTGGTAACTATTGCCGAATGTGGAACGGTCGTTCATCCGCAAGGCTTGGCGAATCAGTTGAGAGGTGGCGCAGTTTGGGGAATTGGTCTTTCGGCACTTGAGAGACACCTTTACGATCCTCAGAATGGACTTCCAGCGAGCACTGGTTATTGGCAGAGTAAGATTCCTACGTATCTTGATACACCGGCAGAAATTGGTACGGGTTGGGTAGATTTACCAGATCCGGAAAACCCTGTTGGTGCTAGAGGTATTGGCGAACCAGCCATGGGCGCAGTATCGGCTGCACTTAACGCTGCAATCTCAGACGCATTAGGTGGACATTTATTTGACACTTCGCCTGTGACAACAGACATGATCATTAACCATATAGCTGGGATTTCGGAAGATTCGAAGCCTTTAGCTCAAAATAATTTCAGAGGTTGATATGCCAGCAACATCACATGACGTAATGCCCGATATCGAACTTTATCAGCCTACTGATGAAGCAAATGCTCTGGAATTGGCGAACACTCTAGGCGCCGACGGTTGGATAGTTGGCGGAGGTCAGGATACTTACGGYTGGTTGAAAGACCGCAACAAGTCTCCTGCCGCCATGATCGAGATAGCTCAGGTCGATGCCTGGAAAGGAGTGAAAGAAACTGCAGACGGTATTGAAATCGGCGCAGTGACAACACTTACAGAGATCGCTAATCATCCGCTYRTRAAATCCAAGTTCGGCCTTCTCGCAACAGCGGCCAGTAAGGTTGCTAGCCCACAGATTCGTAATGTTGGAACCTTGGGCGGCAATCTGAATCAGGACGCACGTTGCTGGTATTACCGCCGCGGACTTGATTGCTACCGTGCTGGTGGCAATATTTGTTATGCAGATTCTCCAGAAGGTTTGAATCGTGAACACGCCATCTTCGGAGCGAGCCGTTGTGTTGCGGTAACTCCTTCGGATACGGCGCCTGCTCTAGTTGCGCTAGACGCAACGATGGTCGTAGCCAGTGTTAGTGGTGAGAGACTGATTCCTGCTCAGGATTTCTTTGTAGGTCCTGACCGTGACATCGTTAATATGACAGTACTCAATGAGGGCGAGATTCTTACAGCGGTTCGCTTACCCAATGAATGGGCCAATGCAGAATTCTATTTCGAGAAGGTTGCCGATAGAAATGTATGGGACTTTGCCTTAGTGAATGTTGCGGCAGCTTTTAAGGTTTCAGGTGGTTCTATTTCAGATGCTCGCATCGTCTGCGGTGCTGTGGAATGTACGCCTCGCCGCCTAGAAGCTGTGGAAAATGCTATTCGCGGACAGCAACGTTCAGATGCGCTAGCTGATCAAGTAGCGGCTATGGCCACTGATGGTGCGAGACCTTTGAATTACAATCATTTCAAAGTGCCATTGATGGAAAACCTAGTTAAGAGAGCTATCCGAGGTTAATCCTCGGGTTATTTCCGGATTAGCTAAATAGAATTTTAATAATAAATAAGAACTTAAGAGGGCTGTACAGTGGGAGAAATTGTCCGCTATAAACGCGATGTTTGGGGCGAGGAAGTAATTCTCGGTGTTTCATGGGATCTACTCTGGGTTGTTGCAGTTGCTGTTTTAGTCCTCCTAGCAGCTCATGCGATTATCATGGCTGCTTTGGCCAACAAGAAGATGGAGAAGCCCTCATCTGAGGGGCGTAGAGTTCTTCGTCATGAGACTATCGATCGATTGTTTCATTGGGTAATGGCGGCGAGCATCCTGACTTTGATCGCGACAGGTGTAGCTCCGATTCTAGGACTGCGTATTGCCTGGTTGAAGATCCATTGGATAGCCGGRCTYKTGCTTACCTTCGTGGTGGTGTTTCATATTATTCGCGCTCTTTTCTGGCAAGATTTTAAGTCTATGATTCTTGGCCCGAAAGATTTCGGCGAGCCATTCGATTCAGCACAGAAGCCGGGTAAATATACCTTCGAACAGAAGGGTATGCACTGGGCTGTAACGGTAGTGGTRCTGGCGGTTGTTGCGACTGGTATTCTATTGTTCTTGCAGATCGATACTCCATTCTGGGATCGTACCAATAGCATGGCTGAAGATACACTTGGTCTAATGTTCTTGTTACACGGTCTTTCTACTCTTGCGCTAGTGGCTCTTGTGGCAACACATATCTACTTCGCCCTGAGACCGGAAAAATTGTTCTACACACGTTCTATGGTATCTGGTTGGATTTCGGAAGATGAGATGACGGCAAACCATGACACGAGTCTATGGTCTCCAAAAGAAGCCGACTAAATTCCTCCGTATCGCTTTTTGATACGGATCTGAAAACGACTAATGAGTAAAAATGCTGTGATAGAAAACGATATAGAAGCCATAGAATCTGGCTACGAGTTCCTGCTGGCTTTTGCTGCTCAGGGACGACCTGCACAAAAAGAGACGGGGCCTGGCCCACACGCTAGGCCCATCATCGAAGAAATTTCGGCCGGGATGAAYAATATTGCGACTGCCTTTTCTGAGAGTAAGGATGATTTCGAACAGGTAATCGCAAATGATTGCCGGAATGCTGGAGCTGCTATCCGCTTCATTCTAAATCAAGAAAAAATCGGATCGGAAATCGTGGATAATCTAAATGCGTCCATTCACCTTCGCGCCGTACTGACAGATTTGTTTCTTTATAGCGAAGCCTTGAAGCCGCTCGATACTGCAGAGGCTTCGGCCCCGAGTGCCGCCGGCGGTGTTGAGACTTACGACGCAACTAAGAAGTAATAGTAGATTGTTTTGAAGCTGCTCGCCGGGCTATCAGAATGAAATAACGTAGAAACGGAATCGGACTAGCTCTTGTTCCGTTTTTTGTTTTGTAACGCAGATTAATAAGAGACGCTTCAAATGATCAAATGGCCAGCAAGAATAGAACTCGCGCAGTTGCCTACTCCTATTACAAAGCTGGAAAGATTTTCACAGCGCTTTAAAGATACAACTATTTGGATCAAACGAGACGAGCTTACGGGCACCGAAGTGTCGGGAAACAAAATACGAAAATTAGAATACTGTATTGCTGAAGCCCAGAATCAATCATGTGACACATTGATAACTTGCGGAGGAATTCAATCGAATCATTGCCGAGCAACAGCCGTGCTGGGTGCGCGATTGGGTATGAAAGTACATCTCATCCTTCGCGGTGAGAAGCCCGATGTGTTGGAAGGTAACTTGTTAATGGATTATCTTTGCGGCGCCGAGGTCAGCTATTTGAGTCAGGCACAATGGAGCGGTCATGAAGACTTAGCGAGTGAATTGCAGGCCCGCTGTGTTTCTCAAGGTAAAAAGGCATATTTCATTCCAGTTGGAGCCAGCGACGAAGTTGGGCTATGGGGCTATATAAAAGCCAGCGAAGAGTTAAATCAAGACTTCCTCGATCTAAAAATGGAGCCTGAATATATAGTTACCGCTACGGGTTCCGGAGGAACGCAGGCAGGGCTGATTGTTGGTACAGAACTACTAGGTATGAGAAGTCAGGTAGTAGCTTTTAATGTCAGTGATGACGCCGCCTACTTCGAGAAGAAAATTCGTGGTGATGTGATGCTCTGGAAGCAACGCTACAATCAAGAATTCGATGAAAGTAAGATGAAAATAAAAACGGTTGAAGGCTATCTAGGTCCAGGCTATGGCGTTGCAGGCCCCGAGATTTTTGACGGTATAGCCGAGTTAGCCCGCATCGAGGGCATTTTTCTAGACCCAGTCTATACAGGAAAAGCCTTTCATGGCATGGTTACCGAGCTACAAAAAGGTGAAGCAGGTGCGCTCAGTGGCGCAAAAAATGTGGTATTCATCCACACTGGCGGCCTGTTTGGTGTATTTCCCCAGCAGCAAAATTTCCATTTTGCTTAGCGCGTAGCTGACCGAATAAACAGTAAAAACTACGTTTCAATTTCTAGACTGGACACTGCTATGAATAACACCTCTCGAGAACTGCTCATTAAGACGCTGATCGTGGTTAGCTTATCCTTGCCCGGCTATCTCGGGTTTACCGTTATGGCTGCCCCTCAGGATGGGAATGCATCTGTTCAAGCTGATGGTGTGGCCGCCGCGAGCTACTCCGCGCCGGAATCTGCAAATGCTTTAATGGAGGGTAACAATGAGGATCTGTTGCTCTCAAATACCCGTCAATTGATTGAAGGCAGTCTGCGTTCTGGAGAGGGTTATTTCAGTGCAGATGGTGATCAATTCATCTACCAGAGTGAGACCCTTGGCGACAATCCCTTCTATCAGATCTATGTCTTGAATCTAGCAGATGGCAGCTCACAGAAAGTTTCTCCCGGGATCGGACTCACTACCTGTTCATGGATTCACCCGACTTTGGATAGGGTGATGTTTTCCTCTACACATGARGACCCAGRTGCGCGCGCTAAGCAGGCCGAGGAGATATCCATACGCGAGAGTGGAATCAGCCGCCCCTATGGMTGGGACTACGACCGTCACTACGATATCTATCAAGCGGACAGCAATGGCARCAACCTAGTCAATCTTACCAACWCGGATGGCTATGATGCRGAGGGTTCCTATTCAGCAGATGGYAGCCAGATYCTATTCGCATCAAATCGAGAGGCCTATCARCGTACGCTGAGTCAGGCCGAGCAGAAATTATTTGACGACGATGCTTCGTATTTCATGGACCTCTATCTCATGGATGCTGATGGTTCGAACGTAAGACAGATAACACATTCTCCTGGCTACGATGGCGGCCCCTTCTTCAGTCCAGACAATAGCAAGGTTGTATGGCGTCGTTTTAATCCAGACGGTAACAGTGCAGAGATCTGGACTATGGATATCGACGGAAGTAATCAGCGTCAATTGACTGCGGACGCGATGGTTTCCTGGGGTCCCTACTATCACCCAAGCGGTGATTACATTATCTATTCCAGTAATATTCTTGGGAATGCGAATTTCGAACTGTTCATGATAGATCCTTTTGGTACGAATCCTCCGGTTCGTGTAACCAATACCGCGGGCACAGATATTCTTCCGGTGTTCTCACCCGATGGAGACCAGCTGGCCTGGAGTACAACACGAACTGCTGATGGAACCTCGCAGATTCACATGGGAAACTGGGACCACTCAATAGCTCTGGAATTGTTGGGTTTATAATCCTAGTCGAACTACTTACAGTCTAAGAATGTAATGAGAAACAGGATTCCACTAAGCGTGTTGCATCGAACGGTCACTGCCGGTTTAAGTTTGTGCTGCGCACTCTCATTGCTAGGGAGTTCTGTAGCGGCGCAGATTATCGATGCTGGTGAAAGTGAGCCCGCGCTTGTCCACCATAGTCTTAAGGTGATCCTCGATCCACAGAATCAATCGCTCATCGTAGAAGACACCGTTACTTTGCCGGATTCGATGCTTGTTTCCTCATTAAACTTCTCGCTGAACAGCAATCTTCGCATCACAAATAATCTCAGACGCCTACAGGCCCTTGCAACCGACTCGCGAGCAGATGTGCCGGGGATCAACAATACTGGTGGATTAGCTGCAGCGACGACCGCGTACAGCATCAGCACTAGCCGCAGAAACCCAAATCAGTTAGTACTCATTTATAGCGGCACGATCTTCGATACTGCCGCGCAGACTAGCAGCGAATATGCGCAGAGCTTCGCCGAAAGCTCGGGCATAATCAGTGAGCAGGGTGTCTATCTAAACAAGGGTAGCGCTTGGGTTGCAGATTTCGGCGGTGACCTAATCAGTTTCGATGTTCAGGTAGAGTTCGCCGATTCAGCGAGCAATTGGACAGCAGTTAGCCAAGGTGATCGTCTTGGAGACAACGGTTGGAGAAGCGATCAGCCCATGGAAGAGGTTTATCTGATCGCGGCYAATTTTACTGAATATTCACAGCGCTCAGRTGACGTGGAGGTTCTCGCTTACCTGAGAACASCCGATCAAGAYCTAGCAACAAAATACATGGATGCGACAGGACGTTAYCTYGCGTTATATGAGCCGCTGCTAGGSGAATATCCCTATAGCAAATTCGCCTTAATCGAAAAYTTTTGGGAAACCGGRTACGGAATGCCATCGTTTACGCTCCTYGGTGAACAGGTGATTCGYTTTCCTTTCATACTTGAGTCCTCTTATCCCCATGAAATTCTKCATAATTGGTGGGGMAAYGGAGTCTATCCTGACTACGARACAGGAAACTGGAGCGAGGGYCTAACGGCTTAYCTTGCCGACCAYCTGTTTMGAGAAATGGATGGATTAGGGCATGAGTATCGAAAAGAAATGCTAGCGAGATACAAGAACTATGTCGCCGATGGRRCGGACTTTCCTCTCTCGCAGTTTACCTCRCGTAAYTCTGCGGCGTCTCAAGCCATTGGYTATGGYAARACACTTATGCTTTGGCACATGCTCCGAATTCAACTTGGTGATGAGTTGTTTCTTRCAGGRYTGCGGCAGTTTTTTGAGGACTACAAGTTYAAGCGTGCGACATTCGAAGATATCTCACTGCTTTTTTCTGAGCTTAGTGGRTTGGACCTTGAGGGCTTCTTTAGCCAGTGGGTTGATCGAACTGGTGCGCCAAAGTTGGCTATCTCAGTAGAAGAAGTTATTGGGAATCGTGCTCGAATTATGTTCGCACAAATTCAGCCAGAAGATCCTTATGTGCTTAGGGTGCCAGTTGCACTCTATTATGAAGGAAGTGATATTCCAGATATCTATGACATCGATATCACTCAACGGCTTGAAGGCGTCATGGCTGATAACTACGATCAGTTGCAGGCCGTGTTAGTCGATCCTTATTTTGATGTGTTTCGAGAATTGGATAGAGAAGAGACGCCTCCCACTATCGGCGAGTTATTTGGCGCCCAGAATATCAGTTTTGTACTGCCGCAAGCGAACCGACAACATTGGGTGAAGATGGCAGAGTCCTTCGCCGTGGGTGTCGATGCGCAAATTGTGAACGCAGAAGACATTGAAGAAATACCGCAAGATCGATCGGTATGGATACTCGGACGCGACAATCCGTTCGCACAATCTGTATTCGCCGCAAGTGAATTGTATGGGGTAGAGGCGAGTCCAACTGGAATTCTCATGGGTGGAGGGAATGTGGGTTTTGCAGGCAGAAGCAGTGTGCTAGTTACTCGCCATCCAGCCAATTCGGACTTCGCCCTGGGCTTCATTGATGTAGACCAAATAATAGCGATGTCAGGAATGATTGAGAAGTT
>JAESUV010000011.1 GCA_016762975.1 Gammaproteobacteria bacterium
CGCAGAGTGATAAGCGTAGTGAACACCTCGCCCACGAGGTGCAGGCCGACAACCCTTTCCGGATCGCTGACGAGCCGGTCTCGGTAGGCGATCAGAATCTGGGGACCAATCCCTACGAACACCTGTTAGCCGGCCTCGGCACTTGGGCGAACAAATTCCTGCCGGAGGTGAGCGTAATAAAACGGAGTGAGTCGAAGCTCGACAAGGGCCATGTAAAAGTAGATGAGCGTAACAAACACTTCGCCCGCAATGTGCAGACTGACCATCATGCTTGGGTCGCTGACGAGCCGGTTGCGGTCGGTGGTCATGATCTGGGGCCTGATCCCTACGAACACCTGTTAGCCGGCCTTGGCGCCTGCACCTCGATGACGCTGCGTATGTACGCGAATCGGAAAAACCTAGCACTGGATGATATTGAGGTGCAGCTGAACCATCAACGCAGCCATGTCGAAGACTGTGAGGACTGCGAGAGCAAGAGCAAATTCGTCGATGTGATCGAGAGAAACATCACGCTAACAGGCGAGCTTACCGATGCTGAGCGAAAGCGCCTGATGGAGATAGCCGATCGCTGCCCCGTACATTTGACGCTAGAGAATCATCCGAAGATCGTAACCAAAGAAGTCTAGAAAAAGCAGCTATGAAAATTACAAATCGCTGCATTTAACACTCGCGATCGACCCGAAGTTCTTAACCAGCTCAGCCTAGCTAGGCCTGTTGCAAATAATTCTCGCCGACAGAGCAGGCTGCAATGCGACTTAGATGACTATAAGGTAGGCCGGTCTCATCATGCCATTCATTGAACAGCGCCTGCACCTTCTTCAAGTCACGCTGGCTGCTCGGTTGCTCGGCAATCTCCAATCCGCTGCCGCGCAAAGTTACCACTACGTCTTTGGATAGTATGAAGCAATCCTTACCGGTGCGGCGCAGAAACCACAACGCACTCTGTCCGCCCAGTCGCGAACCGTGTTTCTTCAGATAAGCCATCAAACCAATCTGATCCGAGGCGGGCCACTCGGAGATAAACCTACCGAAGCCGCCATTCTTGCGCGACTCTTCTGCTACGAAAAATACGTTTTCTTGCAGGGCTTTAATCTTCTGCCAGTTGCGTACCACGCGCCTATCGCTGACATAGGCTTCCCATTGCTCCGCCGATAGGAAACCGAGCTTCATGAGATCGAAACCGAAGAAGGCCTCCTCAAATTCCGGCCACTTATTCT
Organism: Gammaproteobacteria bacterium; assembly: GCA_016762975.1. Classification (GTDB taxonomy): domain Bacteria; phylum Pseudomonadota; class Gammaproteobacteria; order Pseudomonadales; family Pseudohongiellaceae; genus UBA9145. Next base: position 1,218 of record JAESUV010000011.1, read on the forward strand.
CGATCACCTTCCAGCTAAAGCCTGCCTGATTGATACACTTGGTCATCATCGCTAGATAGCGGTCATCACCCAACTCGGCAAGCTTTTTTTTACTCGCGAGTTTAGGCAGCAACTTCTTCAATGCCATGCCGCCACCCTTGCGGTGCTCGGCACGTTCTTTGATCTTCTCAAACTTGGTCATAGTTTTTCTTAGGCAAACAATTTACGCAGGCGAGAGACTGCAATAGAGCCATACTGTACTCGCTTAAAGTGTAGGCAGTGTAACACTCAGCATGTGGATTCTTTCACTTGCTCATAGCGCTTATCAATGGCAATCCTCAGGAGGGTTGCCCGCGGACAGCTCGATCGGTTTTCCATGGGGCGTATTTAGATAGGCGGCACGCCACTGTGATTTTCGTCTCGCAAGCTCATCGTCACTGGAGAGATTTTTCTGCCGCGAGATCGTCTCTAGCGCTGTTAACCAATGTTGGTAGTAGGTGTTACCGAGGTCGGGGTCACCACCTACCTGTGCTAGCGTGATCTGTTCACTTAATACCGCTGCCCACTCCTGCCAACTAAACAAGCCCTTCTCATGCAAAGCCAACACTAGTGCGAAGGCCTGAGCCTCCCAAGGCTCACTGAACACCGGTCCCTGCTCATCCTGTGGTTGATAAGGAAAATCCTGCATCATCTCGTAACCGCGTCTAGATAAGGCTCCCAAAGGTCGAGTAACACCTCAGCCTGTGTGGAAGAATGACCCCAAAGATCAACTCCACTAAAGATGACCCTATAGAGAAATTTCCCTTCATGAACACCCTGCGCATTACTATCGGGAAAGCTATGACAACCTAACTGCGCTGTAACGGTGCCGATCACGCCCTGTACATATTTCGGTGCTCTCGTGTGGCCAACAGTCTCATTCGCTCTAACTAAAACACTGTCGCCACTGCGAAACCGTGGCTCGCTATTCATCTGCATCGTGCTGGGGGCACCGGCACTAAGTATCTTCTTGGCAATCTCCGCATTCGGCACCGAGAGTGATTGCTCCATCTGAGTTGGCGTATCCGCTGTCTGCTTTAGTTCTTCGATACTTACTAGATCTTTCTCGAGAAGTAACTTCTCCAAGCCTTCGAGCCAGTTCTCGTAGTAGCTATTTTGAATGTAGGTGAGAGGGTCTTGGCATTCCCGCGCATAGCGCGACTCATCGATATTCCACTTACCCAACATGCCCATCGCCAGCGTCAAACCGAACACGCGACGCTCCCACTGTGCATGAAATACTGGCTCCTGTAATTCAGGCTCAGGAAGTATCGGGCCCATCCCTGTCTGACCACCTAAGTCGTGACCACCTTTCACTTGTCGCCTTCCTCGGCTAGTTCGGGAGAACGTGCCAGTTCTACTCCTATCATGGAGTTGCGGCTCACTAATTGCCGCAGGTCTTGCTCGCTCCAATTTTCTGTATCCGCCGGCCGCTGCGGCAAAACCAGATAGCGCATTTCTGATGTGGAATCCCATGTTCTAATGATCGATTTTTCGTTCAGCTTTGTACCAAATTCTTCTAGCACGCCTCGAGGGTCACTCACAGCTCGTGATCTATACGGAGCCGATTTGTACCAGGCCGGAGGCAGACCTAATACAGTCCATGGGTAGCAGGAGCACAGGGTGCACACAACCAAATTGTGTATATCATCGGTGTTCTCAACTACTTCTAGGTGCTCGCCCTGACGCCCACAGTAACCGAGGCTCGCTACGGCTTCTGTCGCATCATTCATCAGCGCCTGTTTAAACTCTGGATCTGTCCATGCCTTGGCGACCACGTGCGCGCCATTGCGCGGGCCTACCTTGTGCTCGTAAGTCTCTATGATCGCGTTAAGTGTTTYYRSSTKTWCMWWRMMCWWSYCCWYCWMCASSMWCWMGMKMKCMWKMRCSYKMASKYSAAGMTCARRAKKWGRMKSKGKKTSKKYRTRKTCATGATCGTGAGGCAYGYTTGRACTCCTACTTTGTARRTTCTTGATYRGATTGCTGTGCMGGCTCCTGAATAAAGCTCAGCTGTGCATCTASGTATTTCGTGTTCCTAACTGCGTTTACAAAGGAATTCATAGTCTCGAAGGGGGCTTCGATCAACAACATATTCGTTATCCAACCAGGCARCKCCGAACCCGGATTGATGTGAGCTTGGTTGCTTATTAGGACTGAGCCGTCCATCTGTGGAGCGAAGTTCCAGCGGGCCACCGCCTGCGTCARGCGCAGTCTTCCGCGCACTTCATCCATCTTTCCCACGGTAGCGACGCTATTCATTTCCACCTCAAGAGTCATAATATTTTGCGTCCATTTAACCTGCGCAAGCACGTCGCGGTCCTTCACCGGGAATGGCATGTCGTTGTGGGTATARACGAGAGACTCAGAGTCGCTGATGCGCTCAACCARATAMGATTCGGCGCAACTGTTTGCCCAGTCCATGCAGGCTGGCGCGTCTTCGATAAGGGCAACCATCGATGACAGGCGCACGTTTGTCATGCGCGCTGTTGTACGCACGGCGTCAAAAGGCGAGCCCTCTACAGAACGTGTGTGCACCTGTATGCCGTCCTGATCYCGCTGTAACTCCCAGCCCTGTTCGTCTGCCGCKAGCAAGTAACTGGATGCGCACATCGCCAACAGGCTGGATAGCTTGATTAATCGYTGAATGATGAGCCTGTTCTCTCCCCGAAAAGAATAGATTAATAGTGCGCTGGCAAGACTGAATCTAATCACCTTTCATCCGTAACTTGTCGCTAGCATACGGYAGTTSCCTGCCTTGTAGTAGTTCCAMGGCTTTGAGACTATGCAAAGCCTACATCAACCAATTGAKAAGGAATGCCGCATGAGTCACAACGATGCAGTGATGATTGCAGTGGCRCCRAATGGTGCTAGAAARACGMAGCAGGATCAYCCTCAGYTACCCATCACGGCGAAGGAGCTTGCTCACRCTGCGGCAGCCTGCCTAGAMGCTGGAGCCTGCATGYTGCACYTGCATGTGCGTGACGAGAAGCWAGGWCACAGCCTCGACGTRGAGCGTTACMGGGAGGCTATCCGTGCGATTCGMCAACAGTTGGGTGAACAGCTCATCATTCAGATTACGACGGAGGCGGTGGGAATCTACAATACAGAGCAACAGATGCAGACTGTSAYCCAGRTTCGGCCAGAAGCCGTGTCACTCGCGATTCGYGAGATAAGCCCYGTTGGAGTTGATGAAAAAATCTCTGCCRARTTCTTCAGYTTCTTACARCGAGAACGTATTGCGCCGCAATACATACTCTACGACAAAGAAGACATTCTGCATTTCAGTAARTTGTTGGAGCGAGGRATAGTTCCMGATGARAATGTGTCCGTRTTATTRGTATTAGGCCGCTATGCACAGAACCAGCAATCCGATTCCGCAGATCTTGCCCCGCTTCTCGCCTTCCTTCCAGATGTTCGCCATTGGTCACTCTGTGCTTTCGGTGCCAGTGAGGCCGACTGCATGTTTGCGGCAATTCGACAAGGCGGACACTGTCGGGTCGGCTTTGAGAACAACCTGCTACTGGCCGACGGCACAGAGGCTGAGAACAACGCAGCACTGGTTAGAGCGGTAAGTGATGGGGCAACAGCCCGGCAGAGAAAAGTCGCATCAGCAGATACCGCAAGAAAACTACTAGGCATGTCCTAAGCACTCCACCAACAATTCATAGATCGAATCGCTCAATACAAATCTGAGGAATAAAAAAAGGCGAACCGAAGTTCGCCTTTTTTTGGTACGTTACTCTTTTCGGTATTAGAAGCTCAAGCGAGCACCGAAAGTGTACATACGGCCCAAAGTATCATAGTTACTTGGGTAAGTATTACCAGAGTTTGAAGAAGTATCGCCTGACTCGTTGCCTAGTACAGGTGGCTCTTCGTCAGTGATGTTGTCGATACCAATGCTTAGACGTACACGATCATCCCAAACGTTGTAGCTTATGTACGCGTCAAGGTAGTCGTAGTCATCGATGCTGCGGAAGGCTGCGAAAGTTGCTGCAGCTTCTGGGCGCTCAACATCAACACCGCCGATGTGACGCCATTGTAGTGATGCAGTCAGGTCATTCCAGTTCCAAGAAGTTCGCTGAGTCCAACGCACGTCGGAAACAGGGTCACAACTTGTACCGAAGAAACCAGAACAATCGATTACAGGGCTAGTTGAAGAGCTCTGGCTCTCTTGCTCAGAATACTTGTTGATGTTTCCTGAGAAAGATAGGTCGCCGAAATCACCAAGGTCATAACCGAAGCTAAACGAAACTTCGTAACCAGTAGACTTCTCGTAATCTAGGTTAGTAGTCAGACGACGGATACCAGAAGCTGGAGTAGTAAGGTCGCCATCAACACGCACAACGTTCGCACATGATGCCGCATTACCTAGAACATAACATTGGTCCAGAACTTCTTGAGCAGAGAACTCACCGATAACGTCGGTGATGTCAATGTCGTAGTAGTCAACAGAAAGCATTACGTTTTCAAAGACAGGCACGTCTGGAGTCCAAACAAAGCCAACAGTAAAAGTGTCAGCTGTTTCAGCACTTGGCGCATTAGTTAGGCTGCTACCCTCAAGAGTATTAACCTGACCAGATACGATATCCTGAAGAACGCCAACCTGTGCTGGCAACATACCAGTAGACTCACAAAGACCTTGTAACCTAGCATCGATGTTCCCTACGTTAGCTATAGAACAAGGATCCAGTGTTGCGTTACGCAGTGCAGTAGTAACTGGCGAGAACAACTCTTCGATGTTAGGAGCACGAGTCGCTTCCTGCTCCATTACACGAAACAATAACGAGTCGTTAACAGTCCAGTTCAAACCAACTTTCCACGTATTAACATTGCCAACAGTGTTGTAGTCAGAATCACGATAGCCGAACTCCAAGTTCAGAGAATCAACGAAGTCCAAGCCATCAACTAGAGGCAAGAAACCCTCTACGAAGAACTCGTCAACACGGAAGCCACCAGCGATCGGTAGGAGGTTGCCTCCGGCACCACCTTGACAAGATGCTGGAGCAAGCTTCAGACATTCGTCAGGGTTAAGCGAACCAAATTCATCACGAGTTTCAAAACCAACGCTCAATGCTAGAGGAGTTGAAGCCGAAGGAACCTGGATGAAATCAACAGGGCCATCTAGGATGATCTGGCCGATTGATTGGTCATACTTCTGCTGTTGAAAGGCGATTGCGCGAGCGTAGCCTGCCATTGCAGGAGTAATCGTGCCGAAGCCACCGAATAGATCGATTGGCACACATGACGAATCACCATTTGCACAAGTCACGCCATCGACGCTGTCCAGTGCATTCTGGATGTTAGTCAAGTTAGTGTAGCCATCACGAACCGTAGTTCGGTTAGATTCACCGTATTGGAAAGACACGTCATAGTTCCAATCACCTAGCAAAGAGCCACGTGCACCCGCTAGGAAAGTGAAGTATTCAGTATCGTATTGCTCGGAACGTGCACCAAGCTCAAGAGTTCGGCGACGAAGTTGCATCTTCAGATAGTCTGCACTATCGACTATGCCGTTGCCATTCACGTCATTCCAGTTATCGCCAGTTGAACCCGGTAGCAATGTACCTAGGGCAACTGAGCTATTAGCAAAACTAAGAATCTCGGAGCGTGCTTGATCCCCTAGGAAAGGGTTCGCCATAGGCACATTAAACTGCGCACCGAAAGTACCTGAAGGAGCTACTTGCGAATCTACAGTGATGTTGCTGTATGACACTGTTGAGTAAACTTCTAGGTTCTCATTGAACTCAAAGTTACCCGTGAAGAAAGCGTTGTAGCGTTCTTGAGGAGTTTGATAAAAGTTGAAAGGGTTGAAGTTAAATACGGAACAACCACCACGAGGACCAAGACCAGTACCTGCATCACCAGTGAATAGTGTGCGGTCTTCCTGGAACTGACCTACGTTACCAGCACCGGCGATGTTCGCACGAGTTGGCATGGAAGTGGTAGAACCACCAGTAGCAACAGCACCAGGTCCCTGACAGTTTGTTGGGGCATCCTGCGGGCCAAGGCCAGCATTGAAATTATCAAAGCCAGCACCGGAACCAGTTTCGATACCGATTTGACCTAATGCACGAGCACCAAGAAGAACAGCCTCACGCTCAGACCAGCTTAGGCTCAATGCAACGTGGCCACGACCACCTTCCAATGCAGAACCCAAAGTCAGAGAGATATTATCTGTGTCAGCATCGTTGTCTCCAGTAGTCGTGTTGTTGATCTGAAGATCGAAGCCTTCGAAATCTTGCTTAAGTACAATGTTTACCGCACCAGCAATCGCGTCAGAACCGTATACCGCCGAAGCGCCACCGGTTACAACGTCGATTCGTTCGATCAATGCAGTTGGGATCGTCGACAAATCAACACGTCCACGAAAGTTAGCAGGAGTCATGCGACGGCCATTAAGAAGAACCAAGTTAC
>JAESUV010000099.1 GCA_016762975.1 Gammaproteobacteria bacterium
CCTGAAAAGAGTGGCCGGCTATCTATGAGTGTCTGAATTTCGGTGAGTCGCGCCTGGTATTGCGGGCTGTTTCTGTCCGTATACATTGCATTGAAGTCAGTTTCGGACAAGCCATCTCGATTGTTGCCTACCTTGGGCATATAGTCAGATTCATTCTGTAGGTTTGCCAGCCGGCCTTGCATGACTTTCGCTGTTTCAGAGCTGGATGTTGCAAGTCGCGCGATGCTGACACCGACGGTATTCGCAGTAAGATCCGAAAAGCTGAACCCAGAACGGTAGCGCGCATCATAGGCTTCTTTCGTTGTGGAAAGCATCTGTGCGAGATCTGCGCCGGCCGATGCGGTGATTGCCGCTACCGAAATCAGATGCTGTGCTAGGTCCTGACGCCTGAGCAGTCTTGCCTCTATAAAGGGGGCTGGTTCGATTTCTGCGGCGGCTTCTTCCCCGATGAGTTGTGCTATCGATTCCTCGTTTACATAGATGGCTAGGGTTTGAAATACGCATCGATTCTCTGCAATAGCGTCACCGCCTGCTAGAGTCTTCTCCTGAGCTGCAGCGAACAGTGGCACCAGAAAGGCATTAATCGACACGGCGCGAATGTCGATGGGTACGGTCGCGGCAATGTTGGTGATAATCGCGTAATAGTTGATTATGCGCTGCTGATCTTGCTCGGATATAAAAAGCTGCTGCGCTTGCTTGCCAATGCGACTAATGAGATTCGGGTCCCATTGCAATGAAACGGTCATTTGGTTCAGCTCGAGCTCCACACTTTCAACATTGTTAATCAGTTCACTGACATCCAGATAAGCAATGTTTTCACTAGAGAGGTTCTCTCGTAGTCGCTGCAGGGTGAATTGCAGCAATCTATTGGGTACGCTAATTTTGCCTATTCGCAARGCATTCAGCGTCAGCAGAYTGTCATYCTCKATGAAGTTGGCTTCTACGTTYAAGTATATCGGCAGTGGGCCTKCGCCTAGMCGRACACTTAATTGTGTGCTCAGATTGTCTTCGGATACTTGGATTCGTGCTGCCCAGCGGGACGACAGGTTCRYTATGYTAAYCCCATAGCGCAGGAGTAAGTTCAGCTCCTGAGARTYGAGCTTTAGTTCRTGTCTGCTTGCATAGCTCGGGGATTGTGGGGTGCTTTCTAAYAGCAGGGATTCAATTCTGGAAAGCTCTYCACCACTAAGCTGTTGTTYCGYGACGTGACTGGGAGAGGTTTCTAAAGAAAGTAGTAGTACTATCACGGGCGCGCTGAGGAGYAGCACTACAAKGGTTCGCAGCAAGAGTAGTGTGAGYTTCGGGCGTGCTGAAGATTTAGAGTCGAATGTGACTTGCTTGCTCATGGTGAATTCAACTTGCTCGCTGGATTGAGTCGCTAGGATGAAAAGTATCCAAATCCTGCCGATAATAGGCGTAGACCTTGATTTTACTGGCAAACAGCGTGTTTATCGCCCTAAAGTATGACAAAGTCGACAAAATCTACAATAGTTAGTGAAAATAATTTATTAATCAAGGGCTTGGAGTTAGTATTCCTTGATAGATAGAGAGTGCACTCAATGCTAGCCACTCAGTCTGAAGGAGATTGTTATGAGAAAGAATTTGCCCACGCGTGACGCACGTCTACTCCCGAGTGCCGCTAAACTTAGAGCGATTGTTGCTACTCTACTGCTACTAGTCTTGGCGTCTTGTGCGTCTCAGGCGACGAGAGATGCAGAGATTGCTGCTGTAGAAGCCGAGCGCGTAGCTCTGGAGCAAGAGGCGGCACAAGTCGTGGCGGATCAAGAGCGTGCTCGTGCTGCAGAGCTTCAGCGACAGCGAGACCGAGCGGCTGCGGAACGAGCAACAATGGAGGAGGCAAGAGAGCGGCAGCTAGCGCTCTCTAGAGCTAGAGCAGACGAGGAACGTCGAGCGCGGGAAGCACTCGAACAAGTGGAGCGTGAGCGACGTGCTGCGATAGCTGCAACTGAAGCACAGAGGCAGGACAGGCTWGATAGAATCACRGCTCTRGAGCAACAGATTGCCTCGATCGAGACGGAAGTAGCCGAMGAAGAGTCGAGGGTTWCTACGTTGACGCAAGCTATTGAGACYGCGGAAGAGCTGCTGAMTGCGCTGGCAGAAGAGCAGGCCAAGTACGAGAGTACCGAYGAGGCGGGCAATACAGTGGAGCCTCTGGCGAAAGMAYTRATAGCAGAATTAGAGTCGGTTAAGAATGAATTAGTGCGACAGGCCAATTCWCTATAGACAGCATTGRGGCTAGCMTTGCGATATGAACGATAAAGTCGTCGATTTTCAAGCAGGTAAGGAGRTYCAGCTACACAAGCGCAAGGAGGCGAAGCTCGATGAGMTGCGYCAGGCCTTCCGGCTCGCTCGCGGTGAGGCTGGTAAGGCGGTGAGTACGAGTTCTAGTACTAAAAAGAAGCGCCGCAAATCTAAGAAATAACACCTCAAACAAGCCGTTTTTAGTTCTCGTTCTATGCCCCGCGAAGTGGGCTGGTTATTGCTTCCCTCACAATCCCYCGAAAAGYACGGAAATACCGCYTTCKCAGCGAGTTTATCGCCTTTTTTTGCGGCGTTCATTATGGTAAAGTGCGCGCCTTCAAAATAAACATTCCATTTCAAGGGGACGAAATTCGATGTCAGGCATAACAATTTGGGTAACCACAATCCTGTCGCTGATGGGCTTGGGGATAGCCTTCTTTTACATGAAGAAGGTTGTAAGTATACCGCTTGATCTGGGGCTGGATAAAGAGGAGTCGAAGAAGCTAACTTTCATCCACGGCGCTATTGCCGATGGAGCCATGGCTTTCTTGAAGCAGGAATACAAAGTCCTAGCGATATTCATGGCGGTCTTCGCTGCTATTATCGCCATTCTGATCGACAATACTCATACCCCTGATATCCATGAGGGTATCTATACTGCTATCGCCTTCCTGTTTGGTGGTGCGATATCAATAGCTTCTGGCTATATCGGCATGGCGGTTGCGACTCAAGGCAACGCACGAACTACGGTTGCAGCAAAGAAGGACATTTCCTCAGCGTATGATATGGCGATTAACTCTGGCGCTGTAATGGGCTTTGCTCTTGTCGGGCTGGCGACGCTTGGGCTGGTTATCATCTATGTGGTAATGAGCTGGTTGCTCGCTGACCTTGGTCCTGAGAACAATCACATCCTTATGGAAGTGATTGCCGGCTTTGGGCTGGGCGGCTCTACAATCGCGCTATTTGCACGAGTTGGTGGTGGTATCTTCACTAAGGCTGCAGACGTTGGTGCTGATTTGGTAGGTAAGGTTGAGCAGGGCATCCCCGAGGATGACCCCCGTAACCCAGCCGTAATCGCAGACAACGTGGGTGACAACGTGGGTGACGTAGCCGGTATGGGCGCTGACCTTTTCGGTTCTTGTGCGGAAAGCACCTGTGCGGCGATGGTTATTAGTGCGGTCGTTTTTGCCGGTAACCCGGATGCATTGCTGTTCCCGATCTTGATCAGTGCTGTAGGTATTCCAATAGCCCTGCTCACCAAATTGTTGGTTAGTGTAAAGACTGAAGACGACGTGGCGCCAGCTCTGATGAAGCTACTCATTATATCCAGCGCCATTATGGCCGTGGTTATGTATTTCATTACGCTTGCCTTGATTCCAGCTAATTTTGTATTGAACGGCGCAGAATATACCAATGTCGGTGTTTACCTCTGCTTCTTGGCGGGACTTGTGTCCGGTTTAGTGGTTGGTTTATTAACCGGCTACTACACGTCAGAAAAATTTGCACCTGTTCAGGAACTCGCCAAGTCGTGTGAAACTGGCGTCGCTACTAATATTATCTACGGCCTTGCCTTAGGATATAAGAGTACGGTATTTCCTTACATAGCTATTGCAGCAAGCATCTTTATCTCTTGGGAGCTTGCGGGCATGTACGGCATCGCGATCGCTTCATTGGGTATGTTGGGAAGTCTTGTTCTAACCCTGACTATCGATGCTTACGGTCCAGTAGCCGACAACGCCGGTGGTATTGCYCAGATGGTAGGTCTGGAATCAGAAGTTAGACGTAGAACTGATATYCTAGACTCTGCCGGTAATACTACTGCAGCCATTGGTAAGGGATTTGCTATCGGTGCGGCGATATTAACTTCACTTGSCTTGTTCGCGGCCTTTATTTTAACTGCCGAAGRACTGCGCGGTGAGCCGATTACTATGAGCCTGTTAGAGCCACTGGTATTCACTTTCCTGTTTATCGGTGCGGTTTTACCTTTCTTGTTCTCAGCTATGACCATGAAATCGGTAGGTATTGCGGCATTCGCGATGATCGAAGAAGTGCGTCATCAGTTCAAAACTATTCCAGGTATTATGGATGGTACGGGAACACCTGATTACGCRAAATGTGTGGCTATATCAACGCAGGCAGCGTTAAAAGAAATGATTGCACCTGGCRTRTTAATCATGGGYTCSCCAATCGTTGTYGGYTWCCTATTCGGTRTTGAGGCAGTTGCAGCTATGTTGATCGGCTCGCTAATTACCGGTGGCGTGTTGGCTATCGCTTCTTCCAACAGTGGCGGAGCATGGGACAACGCGAAGAAATATATCGAAGCGGGCAACCTCGGTGGTAAGGGCTCGGATGTGCACACAGCGGCTGTTGTTGGTGATACTGTAGGTGACCCAATGAAAGATACTTCGGGTCCTTCATTGAATATCCTGATCAAGCTGTCGGCAATTCTAAGCTTGGTATTCACACCATTCTTCGTTCAATACGGCGGCATCTTGCTGTAAGAAGAGTAAGAAACGTTCAAAAAAAGGGAGTCATATGACTCCCTTTTTTATTGCCTAAAGATTGCTATAAGTCTCTGCGAGTTTCGAAATGGAACAGGACCCACTCGTCGTATTCGATTAGTTGATTGTTATTGAGGTCGGTCCACGAGGTGGAGATGGTTTTCACGCATTGATATATTCGGAAAGAATCTGTGTTTTCGATAATAAGATTTCGTACCGAGGGGTTTAGGGTGTAGTTTGAAATTTCGACGAGTTTCCAGTTCTCTCGCAGGGTTCGATCAATACATTCATCGCCTGAGAGTAAGTCGATGTAGTCGATCTCTTTGTCGGCATAGCCTTCTGCGGGAATCTCTAAGTCTATGTTGATAAGGATAGACCCAGTTGCTTCTTCGCTGCCGTGCAGTTCGATGCTGTTCAAGCGAACTCGAGTTGGGGCCTGGTTGAATGCGACAAGACGCAAGCCGTCATCGGTGTTTTCTCCCCAAGCCGAGGAATAGAACGCGAATTTGATTTCGGTGTCTTCTTGCTGCTCTGCAGTTACAGAAAGAGGCAGAGTGGTAGCGCCTAAGAACATGAAGACGCAGGAGAGTGTGAGTGTTTTTTGCATATTCAAAATTCTAGCGGTCAAGCCGCATAGTGAATCAATGGGAGGGAAGAGGATACAGTTAACGCTCTTCCCATGTTCTAGATTCTAGCGGGAATGCCGCATAGTCAATCAATGGGAGGGAAGAGGATACAGTTAACGTTCTTCGCATGTTCTAGAGTCTAGCGGTCAAGCTGCTAGGCTGTCATTCTCAATTTGCACAGATTGCCGCCTTCTTGCCGAAATTTTCTGAAGAAGTTCGTAAAAGGGAGAAATCTTAGACTAAACAAGCACAATCGGCTTGGCATGCTCTCGCATCCTTGGATTTTTCCAAGGTAATCAAAGATAATCAGCTGCAGTTTAACTGGGTAATCGCCTATTGAGATGACGAAGGAATACCTAGCGTGCCAGAGTAATCAGCCGTAATCGAAGAAACAGAGGGAAGAATTGTGAGAAGTATTGAAAAGATTAATCACATTGTTTGTGTCGCTTCAGGCAAGGGTGGCGTAGGAAAATCCACAACCGCGGTGAACCTCGCGTTGGCCCTGTCCAAGCTGGGGCGTAAAGTTGGCATCTTAGATGCTGATATTTATGGGCCTAGCTTGCCTTTGATGATGGGAGTTCCCAACGGCACACGACCAAAAATTCATGATAAGAAATTCATGCTGCCATTATTGGCTCACGGCATAGAATGTAATTCCATGGGTTTCTTGGTGGATCAGAAAACCGCGATGGTGTGGCGGGCTCCAATGATTATTTCTGCTTTCAAGCAAATATTGAACGATACGGCTTGGTCCGAACTGGATTATTTAATCATCGACATGCCACCCGGCACCGGCGATATACAGCTGAGCCTTGCGCAGTCCGTTAAGGTGAGTGGTGCGGTTATCGTCACGACTCCTCAGGATGTTGCATTGTCCGACGCCCGCAAGGGAATCGAAATGTTCAAGAAGGTAGATGTCCCTATATTGGGTGTGGTGGAGAATATGAGTATGCATACCTGCACTAATTGCGGGCATGAAGAGGCTATCTTTGGGACTGGCGGCGGTGACTCGCTGTCGGCTGAATATGGCGTTGAGGTTATAGGTCGTTTGCCTTTGGATATAACCATTAGAGAAACGACGGACGCAGGCAATCCTGTGGTAGCATCGAAAACTGATCACGCTGCTGCAAAGGCTTATATTGAATTGGGAAAAAATGTTGAGCGACAGTTGCAAGCGCTAGCAGCGAGCGATAGCGCAGGGCCAACGATTACAATAAGCGACGATTAATAGTCGCAATAAAGTTAGCTTTGAGACTTAGTGAACATAACACTAGTGGGGTATTACATTGGACGCGGTCAATGATTTTCTGATTTTCTTGGACGGTTATCTGGGGAGTGCACTTTGGTTTCCTGCCTTGCTTCTTTCCACCGGTGTTTTTTTTACAATCTATCTGGGGTTTCCACAGATACGCTACTTCAGGCATGCCATTAATATAACCACGGGTAAATTTGATAAGGATGGGGCGCAGGGTGACACGACGCATTTCCAGGCGTTAGCGACGGCGTTATCTGGTACCGTCGGAACCGGAAACATCGGCGGTGTGGCTTTGGCTTTGCATCTAGGAGGCCCAGCTGCGTTGTTCTGGATGTGGATGACCGCATTCTTCGGGATGACCAGTAAGTTTGTCGAAGTAACGCTCTCTCACAAATACAGAACCAAGACCGCCGATGGCACCATGGCGGGTGGCCCGATGTATTACATGGAGAAGGGTCTCAACGCGAAGTGGCTGGCGGTACTATTTGCCATCGCTACGGTGCTGAGCTCATTTGGAACTGGCAATCTGCCACAGATCAATAGCATTGCCGCCGGTCTTAAGAGCACGTTCTCTCTGGAACCTATTATTACCGCTAGCGTGCTGTCAGTGTTGTTGGCTCTCGTGATTATTGGTGGTATTGGTCGAATTGCAAAAGTAGCAGCGACTATCGTGCCAACCATGGCAGTCATCTACCTAGTAGGTGCATTTGCAGTAATCTTGCCAAACCTCGGGAATATTATTCCCTCTTTCGTGTCTATATTTTCCGACGCGTTCACTGGCTCCGCCGCTGTCGGTGGCTTCCTTGGTGCCACGTTTGCGTATGCGTTCGACCGAGGTGTAAACC
>JAESUV010000248.1 GCA_016762975.1 Gammaproteobacteria bacterium
CCTTCGCTATTGGAGCATTGCAGCTCGGATTTATCGGTGACACGGTCGATCTACGTCTGGTTGTTTCGGGTGTGTTGCTTCTCAGTCTGTTTGTTTGGGTGCAGTTGAGGGTCGATGAGCCTGTTTTCGATCCGCGCTTTTTTACGCGGCCTGCCTATGCGGCTGCAGGCTGCACTACGGCGTTTGGCAATTTCACCATGTATGCGCTGTTATTCCAGCTGCCTATCTTTTTCGTAGATATTCGCCAGGTCGAAGAAATTGAAATTGCTGGCGCTTTAACGGCAATGACGCTTTGTATGATGCTGGGCGGTCCTATGTCTGCAGCAGCTGGAAGGCTAATTGGAATTCGCTATACCGCCGTGTTGGCTGCTTGTACTAATCTATTCGGTCTGTATTTATATTCTGATCTTGAATCGGCGCTGGTGCCGATGGATATTATCTTGCCTATGGCCTTGATGGGCTTCGCAGGTGGAATGGCAGGCCCCGTTGTTCAGGCAGCAGGCATGCTAGCTATCGAGAAAGAGAAAGCAGGCATGGCGGCTGGCGGGCTAAGTACTATGCGCTATCTCGGTGGTGCTCTGGGAATTTCCATCCTTTCTTTGCGCCTTGGGTCGGAATCGACAACTACGTTGGAGCAGCACTTGTCGATTATTCCATACTATGCAGCTGCATTATTTATGGTACTAATATCGGCTTTCCTCTTGCCAGTCTCGAATAAAAATGTGAGTCATTCTGCGGGCTCACAATAAATAAGGAGAATCAAATGGAACGAAAATTTGAAGCGCCGGGTCCGGGTACTTGGACCCTAGACACCACGCACAGCAGTGGAGCGATGACTCTCTATTCCAGTCAGTGCTTCGAAGGATTGGCGAGAGGGTTCCATGAAAGTTTAGAAAAATACGGGATTCTACTGGATCGTGTACAGCCAGCCTTCATACACGGCTTCTTCTTTGCTCAGCAAGTAGGCTTAATGGGGAAGCCGGGTGGTAGCCCACCTCCGAAGTGGCTGCTGCAACTGATGTTTAAGATTCACCCTACGCTTAGGGCGCGTGTTAATGCCGCTCATGAGTCAGTACAGTCACGTCKCTGGYTRCAAGACCTARCGGAATGGGACGAGCTTAAGAAAGATTCTATMAAGCGAAATACTGCGCTGCAGTCTATYGARCTGGCGACATTAGACAGGMCGGCATTGATTGCACATTTGGAAGCTTGCTTCGAGAATGCMGAGGAAATGGTCTATCGTCACCACAARTATTCCGTYGGATCGTTGATGCCGGTSGGTCGCTTCTTGGATGTYGCAACGCTTTCATCAGGRCTTTCTGCGGTAGATGTCGCTCCTCTCTTGAAAGGYTCRACACCAGTWTCGAARGGWATAGGRGGGGAGCAATTAGCYGCCGTGGTAGARGCAATTGCCGYGGCCGGTATTGTTAAAAAAGRCTTGGCGGAGCAGGGTYCAGAAAYTGCATTGAATGGATTGCGTGAAAAYTCACAAATCAACGCYGCCTTGGAAGGRTATCTCGGAATCACYGGRCACATGCTKATTGGCGGATATTGCATATCCGAGAAAAYTTTACGCGAGTCTCCGAATATCATCATGGCGAGAATTTTCGAAGCTATGGARCCAGTTAWTGAATCTGGGTTTGATGCCGAGYTTGAGAAAGTAATAAGAGAGAAAATYCCTGAAGCAGATCGTGTCGAGTTTGATCTTTGTCTCGCAGATGCAAGGTCGGCAAATAGGATGCGAGATGAGCGAGGCATTTACAACGATATATGGGGYGCTGGYATCTCACGCTGCGCGATTYTAGAAGCTGGGCGGCGCCTGTTCGAGGAGGGRRTTCTCTCCAATGCAGAGCTGTCSTTGGATGCCTCRCACGACGAGTTARTYGGCCTATTGAAAGGRGAGGMTYYCGYAACCGATGAGGTGCTGTCGGAAAGACGCGAATGGCGCCTAACAAAGAGCATCGATGAGGTGCCGGAGTTTCTCGGTGATCCACCGGTAGATCCGCCATCGGTAGAATTGCTGCCTCTGAAGATCCAACCTACACTAAGAGCATTCGGCTTAGTAATGGGGAACGTTTTCGATGAGCCCAAAGAGGCTACTGAAAAGATCAGTGGCCTCGCGGTAAGCCCGGGCATCTATGAAGGAACTGCCAAAGTAATTTTAAGTACGCGAGATTTTGATCGGCTCGAGAAGGGCGACATACTCGTCACTAAGAACACCTCGGCGGGATTCAATGTCGTGCTTCCAATCATTGGTGCCTTGGTAACCGATCGGGGTGGAGTTCTTAGTCATGCTGCTATCGTTAGTCGCGAATTTGGTATACCGGGAGTTGTCGGTACGAAGAACGCGAGTCAGCTGATAAAGGATGGCGATAAAATTCGTGTGAATGGCGATACAGGGGAGGTCGAGATTCTTTGAGTGTTAATATTCACGGTCCCGTGCTTCTTAAGGATGCAACAGAAGAAGCTCAATTCGGCGGTAAGTGCGTCAGCTTAGGGTTCGCACTACGAGCTGATTTGCCTGCTCCCAAGGGTTATGCATTGGGGGTTGGACTCGTTAGCGCAATAGCCAGAGAAGAAGAGCCCGCCAAAGCGTCAGCGCTACCGCTCTTTGCAGAGCTGGCACCAGCGGTTGCCGTTCGCTCAAGTGCGGTAGGCGAAGACTCCGTTGACGCCAGCTTTGCCGGCCTGCATCTTACGGTGCTAAATGTCATGGACACAAAGTCTATGATAACGGCGATACAGCAGGTTCATGCCTCTGCCTTTAGCGCAGAAGCGATTGCCTATCGTGCGAAGATGGGCGTGCAAGGCGAACCCGCGATAGCCGTTGTCATTCAGCAACAAATCTTGAGCGAAGTCGCGGGGGTCATGTTTACCAAGAATCCGATTACCAGTGCGAATGAAAGGTATATTGAAGCTAGCTGGGGGCTAGGCGAGGCTGTGGTTGCGGGTATGGTTGTTCCCGACAGCTTTCGAATATCGAGTGAGGGAAGCATACTCGAGCAGGTGTTGGGCGACAAAGACGTTGAGCTCGTTGCGACAGCACAAGGAGAGACGAGGGAGCAGGAGGTTGACGAGATAAGGCAAAATTCTCTCTGCCTTAGTGAGGGTCAGCTCGAAAGCTTGCACAATCTTGCGTTAAACTGTGAGGCCGTCTACGGAGAGCATATTGATATCGAATGGGCATTTCACAAAGGGCAACTCTATCTGTTGCAATGCCGATCGATAACGATGTGAACGCATCTAATTCAGCAGTTCCTTGTTTTCCGGATGCTAATTACTCTAGCGCCAACAAATTAGCTAGATGCTTGCCAATGAGGATGCTGCCGGTAATGTTCAAATGATTATAATCTCTATATAGGATGGTGGTGCCGAGGAACATGCTGCACTGTCTTTCGGTGCATAGAGGTCCCGATATAGGGTGGTAGGCTATTGAAAAATCTGCACTAAGCTTTTTTAAAGTATCGTGATATATAGATGATTGCGCTATGGCTTCAGTTTTGCTCATGCTACAGAGGGTCTCCATGGCTACTACTTTAGTCGCACACTCTTCTGGATGTATATCGTAACGGGGGATATCTCCTATCAAAACCACCTCATGTCCTGCGCTTTGTAATTCGCGAATCGTTTCTTCAAGCCCGGCGTATAGATCATTGGAGTTTTTCACTCGCTCTACATAGTGCATTGTCAGAAATATTTTTTGGGGAGAGCCAGAAGAAATCAGAGTGGTGAAAATCGATCCAAAGTTTTCATTCCGAAGGTAAGGGTTGCCACCCAATATATAGTAAACAATATTTTCGGAGGGAAAAGCCTCGGCAAGTCCCAAGAAAAGATGTTCCGCATGAGAGTCTCCAAGTAGTACCCAATCAGAAGCTCCTTCTCGTGTTTGCTTGCAGCGAAGAACGCCCTTCCACTCCAATGCTTCGGCAGCAATTTCTCTGGGCTCACAATCAACGTATCGACTGTCCATGTAGTCATAGAAGTCGGAAGAATTAACATCTCCATTAGCAATCATGGGGAATCGCTCTTCAAACCCGTCACTAGTAATTCCGGCAAACCCCAAAACTGTAAAAAAAGTGAGTCCAGCTAATGTAAGAGCGGAGAGGCTAGCCTTCGAAGCATATAAAGCGCCTCTTTTTCTAAACGGCTTTTCTATGTACTTCCAAGTAAAAAACGCTAAGACTAACGAAATTACTGACAGTAGCAGTAAAATCTCATAGGAAGGATTTTTGATTAAGCGAATTCTGGCGAATGCAAATAGCGGTTGATGCCATAAATATGCACTGTAACTAATCAGCCCAATAGCAACGAAGACTTTGGCGCTAAGGAATCTGGCAACGTGTGTTTCTTTATCGGCGAACAGTATCAATAGAACGACACCTGCAACTGGAACCAAGGCATATACACTTGGGAAGGGGGTGTTTTCGTCGTAGGCAAAGATTGCAAAACCAATTGCTCCCAAGCCAACCGCAGATAAGGCGTTGTTTGATTGCACGCCACGCTTGCTGACTACGAATGCGGCTAGTGASCCKGCAAGYAGTTCCCACGCRCGTGTTGTTGCAAGATAGAAGTTTGCTRYKGGAGTRTTGCGCAGYCCCCRCTCACTYAACRCMARRCTRRTAGCGGCGAGTACCGCAATCATCCAAAAYACTCGGTTTTTRCCAAASCGCCAGGYTAAGARYAGRAARATTGGGAAGAGNWAATAGTACTGYTCTTCAACAGCYAAACTCCAAGTATGYAATAGTGGYTTTTCTTCTGCAGATGCCTCGAAGTARCCRCTTTCAAGCCAAAAGARAATGTTGGAYGCRAATAARCTGACGGCYAYYARACTYTGGGAAAARTCTTYCATTTGGCTCGGTAGCATCCACATCCAAGCAAAAGGAATACAGGTGAACATGATAAAAAACAATGCTGGYAAKATTCGTCGTGCACGTCGTTCRTAGAAGKWARCRATRCTAAARCGATTGTTYTCTATRTCTTCAAYAAGGRTWGTKGTAATCAGATAGCCGCTAATTACAAAAAAAATATCTACGCCGACGAAACCYCCRCTGAATAATTCATTYCCCGCRTGGAATAGGATTACGGGCAAGACGGCAAGCGCCCTTAATCCGTCAATTTCTGGGCGGTATTTCNAAAATAATTCCTTCGTTMTGCCTTCGGKCTAAAGAGCATATCCTGCCTCAWTARGTGATTAAACTCTAGRGTCAAAATACCTTTGAGYAAACAGAACTGAATGGCCAAAGGCCGCKTAGTCATGGCGGAATAGCAGATGCCCTTATTTACTCCYAACTATATTCTCAAWTTGGCCCTATCGCTTGCTTCGTGGAAGCTTTAGAATAANTTTTACGCKGCGGACGAGKGTTCGCTGCRGCTWATCTAYCGCAYACTAAGTCGTTGAATRCTATGAAAGACTTGTTCAAAARATTAAAAGMTCCATCCGTAAGTGAGGATAAGGCTARGCAYCCCGTTTCGAGTAAGAACGATGTGCAGCAGTTCCTTTCTAAGGTGGCGTCTTTGCCCAAGRCTAGYGGTGATGCGAGGCTGATTTTTTCATTGGATGCTACTGCTAGCCGGCAGGGAACTTGGGATGTRGCAAGYSAGCTTCAGAATGAGATGTTTCTCAGTGCTCAGGCTCTGGGCGGGCTCAATGTTCAGCTCTGTTATTTCCGAGGCTTCGGCGAATTCTTTAGTAGCGATTGGCAGAGTAACCCCGATGATATCTTGGGCATTATGTCATCGATTCAATGCCAGGCAGGTGCCACACAGCTGCATCGCTTGCTGCAGCACGCCATAGATGAGAATCAGCAGAAGACAATCAAATGCTTGATCTATATTGGCGATGCTATGGAGGAGAACATCGACTTGTTAGCACAGCTAGCCGGAAAATTGGGTTTGCTGAATGTGCCGCTGTTCATGTTTCAAGAGCGGCGTGATCCGGTTGCAAAAGCAGCTTTTACGGAGCTTAGTCGCTTGTCTGGTGGGGCCTATTCCCAGTTTGATAGTGCGAGTGCGGACCAGCTAAAGGACTTGCTAAGAGCCGTTGCTATTTATGCGGCGGGTGGGTTGAAGGCATTGCAAAGTTTTAGTGCCGCCTCATCCAGTGGTGTCAAGTTGCTAGAACAGCAGCTTAGGAAATAGTCGTGTTTCGAGAAAAACAGGGTGATAGACTCGTATGATAGTTCGGTTGTTATTGTTAGTACTACTTCCTGTGATGGCTTATTTCTTTGTTAGATCCATTAGTCAGCGCTTCGCACTTACCTCTAAGCAGAATACCTATTTGTTTTTCCTTGTCGCGAGCCTATTGGTGGTGGGTGTGATGATCGCGATAGGCAGGCTGCCTTTCCAATTTATTCTCGCTCCTATCGGTGTTGCTGCGACATTTTTGCTTAGGATGTTGCCCACACTCTTGCGCTTGCTTCCTATGTGGCACCTTTTCAAAGGGCGAACAGCGGCAGCAAAGCCGCCAAATAGAGATCAGGTCTCAACTATTCGYACCGAATTTTTCGACATGSAATTGCAGCACGGCGATGGCARCATGGATGGAGTGGTGCTCAAAGGTAATTTTTCCAAGAGCAGGCTTTCCGCGCTGCARTTGCCAGAYTTGCTGRAGCTGTACCGTGAGTGCCRAAGCGARSCTGATTCGGCTCAGGTRTTAGWRGCCTACATCGACAGAGTATTTCCCGATTGGAGAGAGCACACTCAGRCTGGATACGAGGGAGCTGCAGCGGTTGCCGACGAGTCATTAATGACTGAAACGYTGGCATTAGAAATACTGGGRTTGGATGAGACRGCCGATAAGGAACAGGTAACTAAGGCTCACCGSAGCCTAATGCAGAAGATGCACCCCGATAGGGGTGGCAGTGATTATCTTGCGCAGAWGATTAATGCGGCGAAAGATTTCCTAATGCAGAAGCTCTAGCCGCCATCTTTTGAACTTTCAATTCACAGACTAAGCGCTTTTCTTCTTGTTGAGGAATGCCTCAACGATTGCCTGCGCATCAGGTGTCTGCAGCAGTCTGGAGAACTCTTCTAGTTCGACGCCAATCGTGTCAGAAACGCTGTCTTGCTGGCCACGTTTTATAAGCGCTTTACTCGACTGAACGGAGTCAGCGGGCAGGGCAGCAAGTTCTCTAGCTTTGCCCATCGCATACTCTAGATATTGATCCTGTGGCAGCACCTCGTTGATGATCCCGTATTCCTTCGCCTTAGCGGCAGAGAACCTGTCGCCTAGCAGCAGTAATTCTGATGCGCGCAGGTGGCCAATCTGTTTAGGCAGCAAATAGCTAGAGCCGGCCTCCGGGCAGAGGCCTAGGCGAGTGAATGGCAGTTGCAAGAAGCAGTTTTCAGAGGCGTAGATTAGATCGCAGTGAAACAGCAATGTTGTACCTATGCCAATGGCGAGTCCGCTAATGGCGGCGACGAGTGGTTTCTTCGATTCATTCAGCGCGTTCATAAAGGCAACTGAAGGGCGGT
>JAESUV010000100.1 GCA_016762975.1 Gammaproteobacteria bacterium
TCGAGAAACACGCGCCCTTTGATTTCATTGCCGAGAAAAATATTCTCTGCCACGGTGAGTTGTTCGGCGAGATTAAACTCCTGATGAATTAATACGACACCAGCCTGTTCGGCGATCGCATTATCCCAAGCATCAATCTGTTTTGAATTTCCACTTTCGTCGCTGATGTGCAATTCACCACCAGTGAGCTGTTCGAAGCCGGAGAGGATTTTAACTAGGGTAGATTTTCCAGCGCCGTTCTCGCCAAGTATCGCATGCACTTCCCCGCCACGAAGCGTCAGGTCGATACCATGTAGAACTTCGACGGGACCGAAGGACTTTCGCAGCTTTCTGACCGAGAATGTGAGCGATTTATTATTTCCGTCTGGCATCTGAACTTCCTATTCTTCTCTAGGCTTTCGTTCTAACTTGCCATTCATTCTAATTCGGGCGGTTCCACATGTTTTCCAACACGGTACTGCTATATTCTTTTTGCCCTTCAATGAGTAGCGCACGCATCTGTTCGACAACTTCCGGAAATTCTCGCGTGAAGCTGTAAGTCTCCGATGGGTCAAGCTGCACATCGAATAGCAAACCATTGGGGCCGTAGTAGGAATCCGCATTGTCGAAACTAGGCACGGCAGCCCTGTAATGTGACTCAACTACGAGCTTCCATTGACCACTGCGCACGCCAGCGATTCTGTCACTATCGAACAGATAGAGCGCCTCATGGGGTGAGGCTGCGCCATCGATCAGCATCGGTAAAATATCTTTACCGTCTATTGGGCGATCCGTAGGCAGCTCGCCTCCTGCAAGCTTCACCAGCGTTGGAAAGATATCGATATTCATTGCTGGCTCGTTCGACACTAAGCCGCCGGGGATTTTTCCAGTCCATTTCGCAATGAAGGGAACACGTTGCCCACCTTCCCAGGAGCTGCCTTTGCGATCACGAAAAGGTCCAGAACTTCCCTCGAACCACGGCCCATTATCCGAGGTAAACATAACCAACGTATTCTCAGCCAAGCCTAGCCGATCCAACGTGGCCAATATCTCACCTACACTCCAGTCGATAGTCTCTACCACATCCCCGTACAAACCGGCATCGGACTGACCGCTGAACTGATTCGACACATACAGAGGCACATGTGGAAATGTGTGTGGCATATAAAGGAAGAATGGATCGTCTTGGTTGTCCTCGATAAAACGAATCGCCTCATTCGTGTAGCGTTCCGTCAAGGTGTTCTGATTCACGGGATTCTCTATCATCTGTTCTTGACGATAAAGCTCCAGGGGCATCATGTCGTTGCTATGCAGCAAACCAAAATATTCATCGAAGCCCTGTGTGAGCGGTGACCATTCCATTCGGCTGCCTAGGTGCCACTTACCGAACAACGCGCTGCGATAGCCTAGTGGCTTTAACGCTTCGGCAATACTGATCTCCTCGGCGGCTATATGAACATCATTGGTAGGCCTAGCAACATCGCTTACCAGATCGAGACGAATCGGATAACGGCCCGTTAGAAGGCCACCCCTAGCAGCGGTACAAACGTTTGCACTGGAATAGAAACTATCTAGCCTCGCGCCTTCCAAAGCCATGCGGTCGAGGTTCGGCGTCTTAATTAGTAGCGACCCGTATACACCTAGATCGCCATAGCCTAAATCGTCCGCCATGATTACGATGAAGTTRGGCTGCCGGCTGTCCTGTGCYTGCGCGCTARCRAAGAGGCTTRMCGCCATCAACAGCACTAGTAGATTAACGAGTCGTCTCATGCTTTTCCTCTCAAGGGCACCTTCAMTTTTATTGTTTTCAGTTTAGCTCGAATACMYAGCTTCTACTAATTTCYCGTTCCCGGCATTACTTCGAAACTGGAATCGAARGTWACCAGCACGGAGGCGAGTTGCCGCAGAACAGCCTGATTYCCTGTCACTGTTCCTACWCCCGCCTGYAATTGTGAACCGAGYGTCTCCTGCCCCATGATAACCGTCTCAAGGTCACTGCGATCCATRGTTATCGTTACRTCAGCCTCGTCCGACAAATAGCCTTCAATGTTAGARAGYGTGCCGCCACTCATTTCCACRACAAAATTCTGCTGCGTATCGGGAGAGATAAAGTTAAGCGTGAAATTTATTTCATCAGCGAGGCCGCTATCGACTCTCGTCGCGACAGCATCCCACCACTGAGCTGTAGTCATCGCTCTAGCAAGACTGGGGCTAGTGCCGCGAGGCGCGGCTACGGCCGGAGCACCGTTTCTAAGCTCCTGCGCCGAAGAGAGAAAGACATTACGCATGCTCGCACTTTCATACTGATAACCGAGCTGCTCGAAGACGGAGGCAAGCAAGTCTTTCGCCTCGGTATTGGATGGCTCTGCGTAGACCAGCTTGTTTAAAATTTCCATGGCCAGGCGATACTTTCCTTCATCGTGCAAGGCCTGCCCTCGAGTAATAATCGCGCTCGAACCGCCCATCATCTCCACATACAGAGGAGCAGAATCCCCGGGAGAAAGCGGCGCAAGTGTTGCGGGGTTGCCATCCCAGTAGCCGAGATAGCGATTCAACACCGCGCGGGAATTATGAAACTCTGAGCCATGATACTGACGCGCACTCCACTGTTTCGCAAGGCTGTTTGGCACCTTGTACTCGTTATGAATTTCGTTGATGGTTACACCCTGATTCGCCAGATTCAAAACCTGGTTGTTCAGATTTGCATAGGCATCACGCTGTGTGCGCATAATCTGTTGGATACGCTCATTCCCCCAACGCGGCCAATTATGGGAAGAGACCATGACTTCTGCGTCGCGGCCGTACCGGTACAACGCTTCGTTGATTTGTTTCGACCACTGCAATGCATCTCTTACCAGCGCACCACGCAGCGTATACACATTGTGTATTGTGGCGGTAATGTTCTCTGCCGCCCAAAATACTTTCTGATCGGGGAACCACGTGTTCATTTCTGCCGGCGCCTCGGTGCCAGGTGTATTCTGAAACACCATGCGCACGCCATCGATAACATGCTCTTCATAGTTCTCTTCGATAACTAAGGTGGGCGCAATTAATCCCGTCGTTCCCGCGGCGAGTGCTTTACCAATAGCGGAGTCAACTTGTCCATAAGGCCCTGAAGGAATCCCGCGCCCATACTGCAAACCTGCACGCCGTGACATTGCGTTGCCTGCATACACATTTTCGGCGATGGCCTCTTCCATAAATCCTGATGGCGCGATGACCTGCACCGCACCTGACTGCACGTCCTGCTCGCTGATCACACCTAGAACACCACCGAAATGGTCGATATGCGAATGGGAATACACAACCGCACGCACCGGCAGCTCACCTAGTTGCTCGTTCGCTAGACGCAGCGCTGCCGCCGCAGTCTGCGAAGTAAGTAGCACATCAAATAATATCCAACCCGTCTCTCCCCTCACTAGCGTCATATTAGCTAGGTCAAACCCGCGCACCTGGTAGATGAAATCAGGCACTACCTCATACAGACCGAAATTCATATTCAGTGTTGCTTGCCGCTGTAGCGATGGGTGAATGCTATCGAAGTCTGACTCTTCAAGCAGGAAGTCATAGCGCGTCATATCCCAGACGACACGACCATTCTCGGCAAGAATTTGTCTCGAGTCAGGCTCTGCTATGAAACCGCGCCGAGACTCTTCGAAGTCGCGCTGGTCCTCGAAGGGCAAGCTATTACGAAGTTCATTCTGTAGCTGCGACGTAAAACTACTTGGCTCCGATCCTTTCGCATTGAAATGATCCTGCGAAAAGACATTGCCAGCAGACACTACGAGCATGAACCCAAGGATTGATAGGTCGACGAGACGAGGCTTTGGTGAAAACAACATGGAAATTCCCCTTATTTTCTTTTGTTCTAATTTACTCTACTTTTTACTGTAAAAATGCAAAAAGCCAAGAGGGCTTGAAACCTCTTGGCTTTTTGTTCAACACGACTCGCCTTAGTGTGTTCGAAGAATTCTAAAGCCTCCCTCGACACGACCTAGCAATCACTGCAACTACAAATGCGAGCGTGTAATCTCAACGTCTGCGTTGCGGAAAAAAGACTGAAATTGTCTTTCGACTATAATCGCTTCCTGAGTCTTACCCTGAGCTTCAAGCGCTTGATACAGACCGAACGTAGTCCAACCATTCTGTCGATTCCACTCTAGGTCTTTCCGATAAACTTCCTCTGCTTCAACCGCACGACCGGCCTCAAGAAGTACCGCGCCTAAATAGAGACGTATAGACTGCGACCAATCCGGCGGCTCAGTGTAATTAAGCGAATCTTGTAGCTGGATCGCCAGGTTGTAATGCATGACTGCCGCATCGAAATTACCCTTCGCTTCCTCGATCTCACCATTGAGAGCATGGGAAGCCAGATTCAATACATGCGATGCCGGAGTCGGACTCACGCCGTTGTCATCCACGCCATCGGCTGTTATCTGAGCCTGAAGATTTGCCAGCTGTGCTTCTGCCGGACCCATGTGGCCTTTTGCTACGTGGGCACTGCCCATCACATAGCTCCACATACCTTTAAGATAAGGAGCCTCATACTGGCTATTCACTGCATTGTCTGCGTGAATCTTGTCCCACTTGCCAAATACCTTATCGATAATCCAGGTATGGGCTGTGTTCTTCAATCCGCTGGTTATATCCGGCTCAGTTCTTCCGGCATTGCGTGTCGCGGCTTCAGATGCCTCGGCATAATTGCCTTGAAGCATGTTGGCGTAGCGCACGAAGTCCAGTGCATGGCCCTTGTGTATTTTATGTGACAGCGGATAAGTGCCTATCAACGGGAAGTTAGTATCTCCCCAGATCTCAGCGAATTGTGCATCCACAAGTTGAGACCTTTCATTGATGTCGATTGCCTTCTCGTACTCACCGACTCGCAGATAGATGTGTCCAGGCATATGCACCATGTGACCGGAGATGGGCACTGTCGCTTCAAGTTTCTGAGCGGCTGGCATAGCGAGTTCTGGCTGAGCGGACGCTTCCATCAAGTGAATATAGAGATGGTTTGCACCCGGGTGATTAGGCTCTGAGCGCATTGCAGACTCAAATGCCATCTGCGCTTCGGCCGTGCCTGGCTTGGCGGCGCCATCGGCCTCCCAATAATCCCAACGCGTAGTATTCATGTACGACTCGCCGAAGATAGTGGCGATGTCGGCATCGTCTGGATACTTTTCATGTAGATTGCGCATGGCATCGACGAAGGCAAAATCCCTTTCTCTACTATCGGGAATGGCATCCTTGTTATAGAGAACGAACAGCCCATTGATCATATCGCGCTCACGCTGGCTGCCGTTGTTGGCCAAAGCCAGTGCTCTGCGTATCGCCGCAAGACCCGCGCCCTGTGGGTCATCCGGAAGGCCCGCATAGCGACTATTCGGGTTGGGGCCCGCCGCGTGTGCTAAACCGAAGTGAGGCATTGGGCTATCTGGGTCCAGRCGYGCCGCTTCCTGATARGARGCGATGGAYTCAGGAAAATAGAAACTCCATGCCATTCTAAGCCCTTGATCGTAGAATGCCTGTGCCTCTGTCGAAYCRGTGGTGATTGGCCGRCTATAGGTTCCGCCGCCCGGGACCATGACAGCTAGGGCTTCATCGCTTTGCGCCATCAAATTTAGTTGTGGTATGAGTAATACGGCTGCGGCTGCAACCGACGTGACTAGTTTTCGCATAAACTTAACCTTTATTAACTTGCTGATATAATTACATTATTTACAATATTCAGCGCTTTTTATTTTAACTGTTTGCTCTGCTATTCAGCCGTCATAAAATGACTGAATTAGACCTAAAGCTGCTTCGCAGTATACCCCATTGCCGTGATAGTGGTGTGTTTGCAGACTATTTGCCGGCAATTATTGAACTGGATTAGAAGGGAGAAACCATGAACGAACTTGTTCTCGACATATTCACCGATTACATCTGACCCTGGTGTTACCTCAGTACCGTGAGTATTGAAAAGCTAAAGAAGAATTATCCAATCACAACCCGTTGGATTCATTTCCCACTGCATCCTGATACCCCGCAGGAGGGGAAGTCGCTGGCGGAACTGTTTGCCGGCCGCGATCTCACGCCTATGCGTGAGCGGATGAAGGCGCTGATGGCTGAGGCGGGGTTGGAATACGGTGATCGCACCCATACTTTCAATAGTCGACTCGCCCAGGAGCTAGGCAAATGGGCCGATAGCAAACCCGGCGGAGAGGCGATACATGATGCGCTGTATCGGGCCTACTTTGTTGATAACAAAAATATTGGCGATGTCGAGGAGTTAGTCGTAATTGCCGAGGCCGTGGGTTTGGATGGGCATGAGGCACGGCGCATAATCATTGAGCGCGAATACAAGGAAGCTGTCGATGAAGACTGGCAGCGATCTCGTGAAGCGGGTGTCACTGGCGTGCCAACGTTCTATAGCAATGATTTAGTCGTCGTTGGTTGCCAGCCCTATGAGACCTTAGAGAAGTTTGTACTGCACCTAATTCAAATGAATGCGAATCAAGATGAGGCCAAATGATGTCGACTAGAACCGCGCTAGTTACGTGCTGCGATAGATACATGGGCAATGCGATAAAAAAGCAATTCGAAGAGATTGGCATCACTGTAATCGCCGGCCCGACAGAAATGCACAGCGAGCAAGACGTTAACGAGGCAATTGCGAATGCGGGTGACATCGACATTCTCGTTGCGAATCTTGCCGAGCCTCCGATGACGGGACCGGTGCAGAACATCGATAACGAGAATTGGAATCGCTTGTTCGATTCCCTAGTCCATCCACTGATGTATCTCGTGCGCGCCGTCACACCGCAAATGCTGGAGAGAAAACACGGAAAAATTATTGCGATAACGAGTGCTGCACCGCTGCGGGGCATTCCCAACAACGCTGCCTATTGTGCAGCGCGTGGCGCACAAAACGGCTTCATCAAGGCAGTTGGATTGGAACTGGCGCGCAGCAATATTCAGGTAAATGCGATCGCGCAGAATTACATCAACAACAATACTTACTATCCAGACGATATTCTCGATAACGAAAAATTCCTGGAGCACGTAAAACGTAATGTGCCCACGAGAACAATCGGCGCGGCAAATGAAACGGCACAGCTTGCCGCCTACCTCGCTCGAGAAGACTGCAGCCACATGGTAGGACAGATAATTCCTTTGGCAGGTGGTTGGGCTACTTAAATAAAATACCTTTAATCACTTGGGCCTGCCACTACACCACTGTCATGTAGCTTGCCAATCTCACTTGTCGAAAGACCGAGTGTAAGCTCAAGAATCTCATCGGTATGTTGACCGAGCACCGGCGCAGGCGTTACAGGAACGTTTCCCAAGCCTCCGAAATTTAACGGATTCGATGGCATTAGATACTCGCCTATACCCGGCTGCTCTACTTT
>JAESUV010000027.1 GCA_016762975.1 Gammaproteobacteria bacterium
ACCTATAGCGGAGTCGCGGTTTGGAACTTTCCGCAAGTAGATCCAATAATACTGCGTGCTTCCCTTTTACCAGAGGCTGAAGAATTACAGCCTCCTAACCATGGAAGGGAAGTTGGGTTCATCCGCCCACTCCACATTTTAGGTAGGTGGGCTCATTTGTAATGCCAGAGCCTTTATCCTAAATTTCACGCACTCCACCTCTGAGCTTAGTGAGCTTAGTGATCTTTCTCGTTCATGAACGTGCTCCAACGGGTCATTGTCCAAAGCCGACACCCAAGAATAAAACTGTGCTTTGAATTTTCCCCACGGGGATTCTCTTTTACTTTCTTCAATACGAGTTTGATCTGTCATTGCAATATCCTCTTGATTGATTAATTAGTAGCACCGATTGTTAGTGCTACTTATGTTGAAAAACCGCCACTAATACCCAAATTCGATTCCCACTGAAACACGGTCGTTTTCTTTAAACTGACCAAAAATCCCCTTCGACGAACCAAAGAAGATGTCTGAGCCAACGGTAAAACGAAAATTTGTACTCCAATCATATTCTAGAGACAACTGGAGCAAGCCATCGTCTTGGCTCATGCTTTGAATCAATAGAATTTCTGCCAGAATTGAATCGTTCATGAAATTCCGGCGCACTAAAAAAGTACCAGTTGTACTAATTTTTTCGCGCACCAGCCCGGCAGAATCGTTGCTAACTATTGACTGGAATACTTGCGCACTTACAAACCAATCCCGCCAGCCTTGATAGTCGAGACCGAAGACATAGGAAAACTCGGCACTTTGCATGATGCCGTCACTGCTCGAGGGATCATTAGTGAGGAAGAATCGATCGCTTGAATACCCCAGCTCTCCTCTTACGGTTGTATTACCAAAAACATTTGAGAAGCTGCCTCCCAGCAAATGCGTTCGTTCATATAAAGGCGCGATGCTTATGCCCGAGTCATCACGAGCTTGATACAGAACTGGCTGATCCTGATAATGATAGAGATAGTTCAGTGACAGGTCCCAGCTTCCAACAAAGGCCGACAAACGTACCCCGGCATCAGCATCCATGAATGTTCTGCCGGGTTTGTTAGTCTTCTCTACAGTGACCGGGACCCCCAGTTGAAGTTCGGGAACAAACTGCGGCGAACGAATTTGGAAACTAGTATTTGGGTTCGCGAATTCGTCGTAACTTTGATCGGGAATCAACAAAAACTGCGCGGTCCAGTTTTTATCGAGAGGAATTTCTGCGTTAATAATCCACAATGGAATTCTATAGTCCTCGAAGTCCGGAAGAATAAACTCTCTTAAGTCCAAGGGATTGATGACATCTAGAACTCGCAATCCGTCAGCCTGCCCCCAAACTATCTGCTGCTTGCCAAGTCGCCAGTATGCCCCTGCCCATTCGGCATCAAGATAGAACTCGCGCAATTCGAAATCACTGTGAGAACTTCCGCCATCAAAGCCTAGTGCCAATTCGGCATCGAAACGAGCTCTCGCTATAACCGTAAGGCTAGTCGAGTCCGATAGGTCTAGATCTATTCGTGGCAGTATCGTCGTTTGATTTTTCTGCGCACCGCCTTCACTGCTGTTCATCGAGAACTGCTGATCTATAGTTATACTGAAATCGACCTGATCTATAGTGTCCCAGCGTATTTGAGCAACAATTGTTTGGCTACATAACAAGTTTGCAGCAGTAGCGACTAGTGTCACTCTGGCTATTTGCAACAAGCTCACGTTACCGACCCCGCGCTAAAGCGCGCTGGGTAAATACTCGATCATCTATCACTGAGTCATAGTCAACTTCGCTGAAAATAAACGCTGTGTGATGACCAGTCTTGTGATTTTGAATCTCAAGTCTATGACGAGTCCAGATTCCATTAACCTGACGAACATCACTGATCTTAAGCGACTTAAGCGGCTCGTTCTTGGGATCCCAATAATCAGCCTTGATTACCATCCAGTTTGAAACATCCACCCAAAATTCAGTGCGCCCGTAACCCAGCTCCTTGGCAATCTCCTCGTTTCTGGGAGTTGATTGCAGCTTTAGAGTGGAAATTCCATCCAGGTTTTCTTCACCGACTAAGCTAAAGTCGAAGTCGGCGGGCTCTAGCCTGCCTTCCAACTTTATGTCCTCGTAAGTGAAATCAGTTCCTAGAAAGTAATCTCCCCGGTCCGAAGACGAGATGCGTCGGGTCTTGCGTACCGCCGGCAAGTAGAGCCATTGATCATCATCAATTTCAGGGTCTGGGTAGTCCCAAGTAAGAAAAGCCGTGTCTTTGACGTTAGATGGGCTCTCGTAGAACAGTAT
Source organism: Gammaproteobacteria bacterium (assembly GCA_016762975.1). Lineage (GTDB taxonomy): Bacteria > Pseudomonadota > Gammaproteobacteria > Pseudomonadales > Pseudohongiellaceae > UBA9145. The sequence continues at coordinate 2,300 of JAESUV010000027.1, forward strand.
TGATTGCTTCTCTTCACCAAAATATTTGCGGTAGCCAAAAGTTTCCCTGACCCGTTCACGACCGCGTCTATCTGTTAGATGCATAACCAATTTACGGCTTACATACTCACCATCGTCCACATCGTTTATGCGTTGCACTATTTCATCAGCGGTAAGGCTTTCTGCCGCGTCCACTACAGATGGCAGCGCGAAGAATCCACCTAGGCCAATCATGAGCACCGCCACTGTTGCTCTGATTAATCCACCATTATTCGCTGCAACACCCGGCTCGGGAGCCTTCATGAAGGAGGGCTGAAACACAGTTACCAGCGCGGGCAGCAAGGTCATACTTGCGAGAAAACTAGTAGCAACAGACAGCGCTACGATCACTCCGAAATTCGCTAGCGGCACAACCTGGCTGGTTATCAACACTCCGAAGCCACAGGATATGGCTAAGAAGTTGAATAACAATGCACGACCAGTGCTCGGGTAGAACTCGGACAAGACCCTATCGCTATCTCCGGCGAATTCTCGGTTTAGATCGCGCAATCTATCCAAGGTGTGGATAGCGAAATCTACGCCTAGCCCAATGGCGACAGAAGCAAACATTGATGTGCCAATACCTAGCCGGATTCCCAGAAATACCATGGCGGAGTAGACCAACAATATGGAACCTACAACAGGTATCAGTGTGTAGATGCCCGCCGTGATGGACTGGAACAACAGTGCTGCCACTGCCCATACCAAAAATAGGGCAATTACTACACCTACAAAATGGCTCTGTCCGAGACCCTTGATCCAGTGGTAGCTGACATTTACGCGTCCAGACAATGTTGCGTGAATTTCGTCGCTATTAAATTCTTCTGCAATATACCGCTCCAGGCTGAGCACTGCCCCTCTGGTATCCTGATAGCTTCCTGCATTCATATTGATACGTATGTTTGCCAGCTTGTAGTCGTAATCTACTTCTTCTTCGAAGTCAGTAGGGTCTGATGTAGCGGAGTACAATAGAAAGTACTGAGCAACTGAATCACTGCTCACTGGCAATTTATACTCACTGCTATCGCCACCGTTTATCGACCTGTTCATCTGCTTAAGATAATCGACTATGGAAGTGGAACCCTGCACGTGAGGCAATGACTCTGCATACACTTGCAAAGCTTCCATCTTGCGCAAATTCTCCGGGATGAAAAGACCTTCTATCTGGCCAGTCTCAATCACTATGTCCAGCGTGTTGGTGCCATCCATGTGGCTGTTGATCGCCTCATTGGCAAGGTAGATATCTTCACTTGGATGAAATGTATCGATCCGGTCTTCATCCACCACCAGGTAACTGGAAGAAAATAGCCCACTCACCGCCAGGATTCCGAATATTGAAATAATGGCGCGAGGATAATTTCTAGTCAGCCTCCCAAGGCCACTCATTATCCGAGCAAAGAATTCCTCTCGGCCGGCCTGGTGTCTTTCAATAAAGTGCCTGCTCACCTGTGCTTTAGTGAGCATCATTGCAGCGGGTAGGAAGACCAGGGAATACACTCCTGCAACCAGTACTCCAAAGGCCGTAAACAGTCCGAAATATTTGAAAGGAGGCATGTAGGCGGCGAAATAGAGCCCTAGAAAACCTGCCATAGTCGTCAGAGTGGTTAGCGTAACGGGGCGCCACATTTTCAACATTGTTTCGACTACGAGTTGTCGCCGATCTTCATTCGGCCGCGTTGCCTGAAGGTCGTAGTAGTGACTATAGATGTGAATCGCATCCGCTACGGAAATACCAATAAGAATTACTGGCAGCGCATTGGTGATTACAAAAAATGCGACGTTAGACGCTGCCATGACGCTCAATGTCATTAGCACTGACGCCGCGATAATAATGTTGCCCGTCAGTGCAGGGCTGAATCTGCGGAAGGCGAAAATAATTATCAAGGTGATGATTAGCCCTGCCAATGGATTGAGTCGCTGCGCGTCGTTGTCGATGTAGCTACCCAGATATCCTGCAATTGCTCCTTCGCCGGCTACATGAATTTGTTCATTTTCCGAAACTGGAGCACGATCAACGATTGCCAAAATCTCGGCATAGGTGTCTTCAGCCAGCAGTTCATCGCGCATTTCCGCGACTATCAATGTTGCCTTGCCGTCCTTAGAGACGATGCTTCCCTGATAGAGCGGGAAATCACTAATTGCCTGACGTAACAAGTTCGCTTCAATCTGGGTGGCGGGCACGGGATCAAAAAAATCTGATACGTCCATGCCGTACTCGGTACCAACAATATTCTTCTCGGTAGCGAGACTAGTTACTCTGTCGCTATCGATATTCGAAAGCCTACTCACTTCCGTGCTCAGCCAATCCACTAAAGACAGCGTGACTGGGTTGAAGATGCCTTCCTTATCTTCGTTAATCACCGCTATTACCAGTGGATCGCTGAGCCCGAATTGCTCCTTAACTTTATCTCTGTATATCAATGCGGGGTTGTCTGGCGCCAGAAAGGCATCAGCTCGCGTGTCCTTCACTAACTGTGGCAAATAACTCAAGGTCAGCGCCATAAGAAGCAGACTAACAGCGACTACCTTCCTTGGGTGATCAACTAGAAATTCAAAGAATGGAGACAGCGGGTTTGTGTTTGCTTGAGTATTCATATCGTCATTTCCCATGTATATGCATGTATTTTTTGTTAACTGCCACACTCAAGTGACAGATTCATATTCCAGTAAAGTATTCGCAGCAAAGGTCTAATCACAGTGCCGCTCGCTACCTCAACATCCTGCTAACGAGTTATTGACATCTTAGTAACAAAAACCTAGCTAGTGCCTTTTGGTCAGGCCCGTACAATAAATTTATATGCATGTAATATTCGGTAAGCCCTGCACAAACACACGCCCCTTAGCTCATCAGGCCAGCCACCAACATCGATGCGGCTATTATCTGCTCAGTGGATTTCTCGCCGAGTCGCTGTCTCACGTTTTTCTGTGCCTTCTGCCAACACTTTCTTCCATCTATATAAAGCTGCTTACCTGCCGGCGTCAGCGAAAGAATTTTGACACGCAGGTCTTTACCGGGACGTACTTCTATAAACCCATCCCTGATTAATGGCTTCAAATTCCGCGAAAGAGTAGTCTGATCAATCAGCATAACTTCCTGTAATTCACTATTGGTCGTTGTCTTCATCCTGTTGACAATTCTCAGAACCGTAAACTGCCCCCCATTGAGTCCACATGATTGCAAATACCCGTCATACAGTTTGTTCAATACCCGATTAGCTTTACGCATATTGAAATTCATGCACTCTTCCATCTTGTCCGTTCTCAGTGGTTTTCAGTACCGAGAATAGTTGCATGCATATGCATACATGTCAACTGCTGCCTGTATCCGCTTTTATTCTGCATTTCTTCAATATGCTTCGATGAATATTTGTTGCTGCCGCCAGCAGGCCTGACTCATTTTGGYTCNAGTGTTGTAMGGMCTGTTCARCCTGCAAGCTGCGCTACTCGTTGCTCCTCGAATTCAGCTTTGGTATAGCGCCTGCTTATGTGTTGAGWACAATTCCAGTCGAATGCCAGCAATTCGATAAGGAAGACCCGCTCTATGACGGCGCTGTAATCAGCCTGGCTTACCGTCTCTAGGATCGACGCTTCTATCTCTGCAGCTTCTACAACGCGAATATGGCCAATAAGCTTTAGACGGCGTCGGCCGGCATAGTCCATCAAAATGATTGAGCAGCGGTCGTTCTTTGACAGATTGCCAACACTCACTAACTGCGTATTGCCGCGAAAGTCAGCGTAAGCCAATTGCTTTGAGCCCGTTACCTTTAAAAAACCAGGCGGGCCACCACGGTGTTGAACGTAGGGCCAACCTGTCTCATTCACTGTTGCTAGATAGAATGAATCACGTTTGGCGATGAAGTCAATTTCTCTCGCCCTTAGCTCATTATTGGGGCCAAAGTTCTGTGTGAGGTTTTCGTTATGCTCGCGCGAGCCGTAGGCTTGTTGCGCCGCCTTTACACTTTCGGTAAACATCGTATCTGCGTATGCGTGAGTCATGTTTTGTCCAGTCTATTTTAAGTGTAAAAAATAGGCGGCCACGGATGTGACCGCCTAAAGTGCCGCGCTAATCAGCGGCCAAGGAAGGTTGTGGTAATTCACGCTTGAGGAAAGTACGCATACGATCGGCAATTTCATCAACATGGGTTTCTAGTGCGAAGTGCCCGGTATCTAGCAAGTAGTAATCTAAATTTTCTAGATCTCTCTTGTAGGGCTCRGCACCTGCCACMGGGAAWATCTCATCGTTCTGACCCCARACGATTAGCATAGGTGGCTGGTGATCGCGAAAATATTGCTGCCAGCTTGGGTACAGYTCAGGGTTAGAYCCATAGCTGTAGAACATCTGTAGTTGAATCTCTTGATTGCCAACTCGATCCAACAGTGGCTGTACRTGGCCCCAWGTATCTGGRCTTACYGCTTCCACGTCGCTCACRCCGTTGGTGTATTGCCACTTAGTTGCYCCGATKGTCAGTAGAAATCTTARCGCTTGGTCATTGCTCATCTSAGGTTGCTTGTAGGCAGTCTTTACRTTTGYCCACCARGCGTTATCTAGGCCGGCATTCACCGCATCACGGTCTTTCCAGTACTCCCGAATCGGCTCCCAGAAATCATTATCTATCCCTTCCATATAAGCATTCCCGTTTTGTACTATTAAGGTTTCTATGCGCTCTGGTTGAGCAGCCGCTAGTCGGTAACCGATGGGCGCGCCGTAGTCCATAAGGTAGAGGCTGTAGTTATCGATGCCAATGTCGTCTACTAGCTTACCCATAACGCGAGCTATATTGTCGAACGAATATTCAAACTCCGACACGCTAGGCATAGAACTGTAGCCGTAGCCCGGATAGTCAGGTGCGATCAGATGGTAGTCATCCGCTAGAGCCGGTATCAGCTCTCTGAACATATGTGACGAAGTTGGAAATCCGTGCAGCAACAAAAGTGTGGGGTTCTCTGGGTTGCCGGCTTCGCGG
>JAESUV010000181.1 GCA_016762975.1 Gammaproteobacteria bacterium
GACACAACGGCTGCCATGGCGAAATGGTGGACGACGCAGAAACAGTGCGAAATTATAGATGAGTGCCTACAATTTTTTGGTGGCTATGGGTTTATGATGGAGTACCCGATTGCCAAGATGTATGCAGACAGTCGAATACAGAAAATCTACGGCGGCAGTAATGAAATTATGAAGTTGCTAATTGCTAGAGAGATCTAGCTGGCTTGCGCCGGAGGATCTGATTCGCGGTTCCTAAATATTCTTCACGCAACGAAATTCGATAAGGCCGGAGGCTTTTTTGTGGTGGTCTTGCCTAGCGATATGTTCAAATTGTTTTGCTGTAGGCAAATCTTTATCTAGCCAATTGCAGTAGGTTAGAGCGTCTTTAAAACTCACCTCTAAGTCGTCTTGTCCTGCGAGAGTGTGTGGCATGGAAAGGCTGCTTGTATTGCTGTGTCCATTCCAATCATCGCCAGCAAGAATTGCAGTGAAATCTCCGGTTCGGCTTGTATGTGCCTGAAGTATATTTGATGGCACTGTAAAAGGTTCATAGCCAGTTGAATCCAAAAACTTCGCAAAATCAGCGCCGCTTACTTTGTATTGATCGATCCAAAAATCTTGTACTTCGTTCTGCGGGCTAGGACTATCGTTAGCTTGCATAGCTTCAGGTGCGCTTGAAGCACCATAGGGCTCGATAAGCACCATGCTTTCGAATCCAGGCTCCAATTCAATAAAGATGAAGTTATCGAGAGCTGCGATGATTGCAAGAAGCGCGACTGCGCTCGTTAATTGTTTGGTGTTCGTCATTGCTACTGCTTTAATCCTTGCTACTACTTTTTGCACCAAGCTGGGGCAAAAACGCACAATTTGATACGAATATTCCCTTTTATAACAGATTTAAACCCGAGTTACACCGAACAGAGTTCACTAATTTTAAAATCATTTGCGTTTAAATCGCTTGTATTCTACGAACCGAGTACGGGCTCCGGCATTGGACCTGTTTTACTGAGATAGGCGTTGCATGGGAGATGCGAAGTCCAAGGGTGTTAGAAACAGGGCATGGATAGATGGCCTAGTATACTAAGCGTGCTAGAGTCCTATGTGATTGTGGGGGCATAGAGTCGTCAACTAGGAGCAATGTAGTGAAGATCAAAAATTATTGGTATCGATATTCCGCCGTACTAGCCCGCACGTGCATTTGCGTCGTTGCTGTATTCATATCAATTCATAGCATTAGTTTCTCTGCTGAGGCGGGTTATATAACACCGCGTACAGAATTTGGCGTGCCGGACATTCAGGGAACCTGGTCTGTTGCAACTCAGACGAATTTGGAACGAGCAGAACGTTTCGAGGGTAAGCTTGCGATTTCTGAAGAAGAGGCGATCTTGATCGAGACGAGGTTGCAGGCACGAATGGAGGCGAGCAATAGACCTAGCGACCCGAATCGTGAGGCGCCTTCGGTGGGTCAGAATGTTGGCGGTTACAATACGTTCTGGATGGATCCGGGAGAACGGCTAGCGGTTGTAAATGGAGAAATCCGTACATCGGTAATAGTTGAGCCCGAAGATGGTCAGCTTCCCTATAGTGAACAGGGCCGCGCTAATTTTTCTGCGGCGATGCAGCAGCGGCAATCATACGATGGTCCCGAAGTTCGGCCGCTAGGCGAGCGCTGCATGGTGGGTTTTGGCTCGACCGGTGGTCCGCCAAAGTTACCGGTGCTTTACAACAACCTGACACAAATTGTTCAGACGGAATCTCACGTTGTTCTATTAGCTGAGATGAATCACGATGCGCGCATTGTACGCATGAATTCCGAACATCAGGATCCGCCGCTTTACCCTTGGTTGGGCGACTCGATTGGCTACTATGAGGAAGACTCTCTCATAGTCGAGACGACAAACTTTCACGCGCAGCAGGGTATGCGTTCATCACTCGAACATCGCTTCTATGGTTCTCAGCAGATGAAGGTGACGGAACGTTTCACACGCACGTCGGATGACACAATCTTGTATCAATTTACCGTTGAGGATCCAGCGAATTACAGTCAGCCATGGAGTGGTGARCTGCCTATGATTGCRAATGGCGAGCGYCTATTTGAGTACGCCTGTCACGARGGGAAYTATGCGCTACCTGGAATTYTGGCGGGKGCCAGGCGAGCAGATAGCGAAGGGTTCGACTACGCACCTACCGAYCCAAGCCAGTRATTGTCTTAGGAGCCTMGGGTCAWWWGMYYRRWSRSWKSCTCCMKCCCTAGCGTAARCTAGGYAGCWGATAGCCATCGGCAKCTAACTTTGCGCGGATGACCTTCTTGTCAATCTTACCTGTCGAGGTAAGTGGGATARCATCTGTGACAATCACATCATCRGGCAATTGCCACTTGGCGAAGATCTTRCTGCAGTGTKYGAGTACAGCYTCTTTATYCAGCGACTTGCCTGTCGCCATGAYGACTAGCGCGACCGGYCGYTCATCCCATTTCGGGTGAGGCTGAGCGACAACYGCWGCCTGTGCAATMTCGGCCATGCCWACGATATGGTTCTCCAAATCTACGGATGATATCCATTCGCCGCCTGACTTGATCAAATCCTTAGAGCGATCGGCGATGATAATATACTGCTCTGGATCAATCTTCGCGACATCGCCAGTTAGTAGCCAGCCGTCGTGAAATTTGTCAGGTTGTGGATCGTTAAAGTATTCCGCTGCAATCCATGGTCCTTTAATGCAGAGTTCACCCACTGCCTCTCCGTCGTGTGGTAGTCGGTTCCAATCCTCATCGAAAATTTCGATCTCCAGTCCTGGCATGGCGAGGCCGGCCTTGGCAATATTTTCAAATTGTTGATCTTCGGATATGTTTATGTGAGAGCGCTTTGCCACCTTTCTTGACAAGGTGCCAAGAGGATTAGTCTCGGTCATCCCCCAACCCTGAATCATTTCCACGTCATAGCTGTCCCAGTACCAGCGCATCATGGAAACCGGTGGAGCAGACCCGCCACAGGTCATGCTTTTTAGTTTGCTGAGGTCATACTTGTCGGGTTCAGCCTCGAGTGCGGCCTTAACTCCCTGCCAGATAGTTGGAACACCAGCGGAGATAGTAACTTCTTCTTCATCCATCAGTTTAAGAAAAGCATCGGGCACCATGAAGCGATGCGGCAAAACCTGCTTGCAGCCCAGCATGGAGGCACAGAAAGGAAGCCCCCATCCCATGGCGTGGAACATTGGCACAATACAGAGCAGGGAATCGAGTGAAGATAACCCCATGGAGTCTGTTAGGCATTCGGTAAGGGTATGCAAATAGGTGGAACGGTTTGTGTACATGACTCCTTTTGGTTTGCCAGTTGTGCCTGAGGTGTAGCACAAGCCCATCGGAGAATTTTCATCTATTTCCGGCCAGTCGTAAGTGGTATCCGCCCCTGCGATAAAGTCTTCATAGTCAATTTGATTCTCGAATGAACTCTCGCCGCCCTCGCCATGGCGACAGATGATGAGCAGTTCTACACTGGGCAGCTTGCCCCAGAGTGGCTCTAGCAGAGGAAGTAAATCTTCATCTGCGAAGATTACGCGATCATTCGCGTGATTGATGATGTATTCAAGATCGGTTGGGGAGAGTCTGATGTTCAGCGTGTGCAGCACGGCGCCCATGGAGGGAACTGCCTGATACAACTCTAGATGGCGATAATTATTCCACATGAAGCTGCCTACTCTGTCGCCTACCTCAATGCCATGTTTTTGCAATGCATGGGCAAGCTGATTCGCCCTATCCCAGGTTTGCTTCAGTGTCTGTCGATGCATGCCATCGGCCTGCATGGTGACGACTTCTATATCAGGATCTAGGATTGCACCTCTGCCTAGTATTCTGGACATTAATAGAGGTGTTTTCTGCATTGTCATTGGGATTCTCTCCTGTTTGCCGTAATGTAATTCGTGCCAATGAGTTGGAGCATAGCCGATAACTAGGCGCTTGTTCAAATGTAGCACGAGGCCGCAAACGCCGGTTGATGTGACCGTCGTAATTGAATTGGCGAACAGGTGGGGGTATTCTCTTTAGACTTTGCGCCTTGGGTGTTTGACTGCGGCGAGTGCTGTAAGAAATCACAAAACTAGGGAGAAACTAATGATAAGCGCCGCAGAACATGCCAAGAAGACAATCACGGTAAAGGGCAAAACGATGGCCTATGTAGAGATGGGCGAGGGCGAGCCGATCATCTTTCAACACGGCAATCCTACGTCTTCCTATCTCTGGCGAAATGTCATGCCGCATTTGCAGGATCAGGGCCGTTGCATCGCAATCGATCTCATTGGGATGGGCGATTCCGACAAGYTAGATAACTCAGATGCCCGCTCTTATACCTTCTCTGAGCATAGAGACTATCTAGACGAGGCCTTYGAGGYGCTGGGAGTAGAGCGCGATGTTACCCTGGTTATTCATGATTGGGGCTCGGCGCTGGGTTTCGATTGGGCCAACAGACACCGCGATGCCGTKAAGGGWATTGCCTATATGGAAGGCATCGTTAGGCCAGTGWCTTGGGATGAGTGGCCKGAGGCAGCTCGAGGTGTGTTTCAAGGMTTTCGCTCGARATCTGGTGARGAAATGGTGCTTGAAAAAAAYACCTTTRTTGARCGAGTGCTGCCCGGCTCAATTCTTAGAAMYCTRASCGAWGAAGAGATGGCCGTCTACCGACGGCCCTTTCAGAATAGTGGCGAGGATAGGCGRCCGACYCTTACTTGGCCGCGACAAATACCGATCGATGGGGAGCCRGCAGATGTCAATGAGATCGTGCAGGCYTATGCTGATTGGCTTGCTGAGACGGACCTACCTAAGCTGTTTATCAATGCCGAGCCGGGTGCAATATTGATAGGYTCACAACGAGARNTTTGCAGRWCTTGGCCGAATCAAACTGAGGTGACGGTCTCGGGAAATCATTTYCTTCAGGAAGATTCACCTCACGAAATYGGACAGGCRATCGCTGCATGGCGAAAGACGATYTAATTCGAGTGGCCTGTARCCATAGATAACKGGATGAACAAAGTGAGCGATCAACTAGAAWTTTTTGCTAAGGCCACAAAGAGCCTTTTAGTGCTGCCGATAGTATTCACYGTRTTTATGGCGGGCGCGCAGCAGTCTCWGAGTCAGAGTGGGGATGCCGAAAACCGCCAGCTAATAGCGGGGGATTGGATTATTAACGATGAGCTTTCTGACAACACCGACGATCAGGTGGAAGATGCAATCAAGGAGGGTGGGGGAAAGGTAGCTCGGCGTTTTTTTAGGAAGCGGCCAGAAGACTTCTATAGAGGCGGTCCCCCAGAGCAGGAACTCTACGACCGTATCTCTTATGACGATGTATTGACGATCGAATACGCCGAGCCGGAATTTACATTTATCTATGCGGATAATTATCAGCGTATCTTCCACATAGATGGTCGTCGGCGCAGCACTACGGCCAACAGTTTTTATGCAGAAGGCGGTGAAGACTTTTCATTTGGGAATTGGGATGCGGCGGCGCTAGTCGTAGAGGCTAGACCTCGCGATGGAGGCTTCACGCTCGAGACTTACACACTAGAAGAAGGCGGGAATCGATTGCGAGTCTCGATGATCATCGAGCCGGAGTCATTTCGCGGGGCTATTCGCTTAACGCGAGTCTACGACCGGGCCAATTGAGCGACGATCTCTTCTTCAACTTCTCTTAACCGGTCTTTTCCGAAAAAGATTTCATCGCCAACAAAAAATGTAGGCGCGCCAAAGGTACCTCTATTTACCGAAGCCTCTGTATTCTCAATTAATCTTTGTTTCACATTTGGCTCTGCGCTTCCGGCTAGCAATTCATCCGCTGGTAAGTTTGCGGCTAGCAATGCACTCTTGATAATTTTTGGATCGGCCATATTCAATTCCTGCTCCCACATGCACTGATATATTGCTTCAATGTATTCCTTAGCTATTCCTTTGTCACTTGCGCAGATCGCGCCGCGCATAATGTGTAGTGTGTTTACAGGGAAGTGTGGATTAAATTTGAACTTCGATAGGGCGTGTTTCTTTATGAAGCGTTGCGTCTCAAGTGCGTTGTATTCAGATTTATTCTTGATGCCAGCAAAGGCTTCCATGGGTGATTTATTATGCGTGGCTTTGAATACGCCACCCAGTAATATCGGCACATAGTCGAAAGCGGTTCCGGTGCGCTGCTCAATCTCAGGAATAACACGATGACAGTAGTAGGTATTTGGGCTGCCAAAATCGAAATGAAACTCGGTTTTAATTGTCATAAGCTGTTTTGCGCCCCTTTTTAATTTTGAAAGAGTGAATTTTGAAAGAGTGAATTGAAAAAGAGTGCACTAAGCCAGTATCAGAACTTTTCTGCAAAGGGCCTAATGTCCATCTCATGGGTCCAGGCATCTCGATGCTGATGATGCAGCATTCAATAGCTGTCGGCTATAGACTTTGGGTTCATGAGAGTGTCCGCTGGCAGGGAGTCTGGATCTTCGCCTCGATCCTTTATTCGGTCACGCACAAAGGCCGTATCGACGCCAGAATCGATGACCAGATGCGCCACATGAATGTTCTCAGGGCCGAGCTCGCGTGCCATGCTTTGTGCGAGGGCACGCAAGCCGAACTTAGCGCTGGAGAATGCGGCGAAGCCGCTGCCGCCACGTAAGCTGGCTGTTGCGCCTGTGAAGAATATAGAGCCTCTCTTGCGTGGCAGCATGTGTTTTGCTGCCTCTCGACCACTTAGAAATCCGGTCAGGCAGGCCATCTTCCAGACTTTGTAGAATACTCTTTCCGTGGTTTCCAGGATGGGGAAGTTGACGTTTCCGCCGGCGTTCGAAATTACGATTTCGATTGGGCCGAACTCTTTTTCAATGGCTGCGAAGCGCTCGACTATCTGTGCTTCCTCGCGTGCATCTAGCGAGTAGCTATGAGCCTGACCGCCAGCGCTCTCAATCTCAGCGACGAGCGCGGCATTCTTCTCGCCATTGCGTCTCCCAAGACAAACGATGAAGCCGCCAGCGGCGAAGCGTCGAGCGATGGCGGCACCGATGTAGTCACCGGCGCCGACAATGATGCAGACGGGAGAGTTGCTTTTCATGGTGTCGAGTGTGCCTGTCTACAGTTTTACTGTGGCTTGATGAATTTTAGCGTCATGCGGTCGCTTTCGCCCATTTCCATGTACTTGTTTCTATCCACATCGCCCATTCGGTAGTTTGGAGCAAGCGTCCAAACACCTTCAGGGTGGACTGTTGGGTCCTTCGGGTTGGCATTTAACTCACTGCTGCCTACAAATTCGAATCCGGC
>JAESUV010000101.1 GCA_016762975.1 Gammaproteobacteria bacterium
TAGACTATGTTGCTAGGGATATGCAGTTATCCGAAGGTGGGTTTTATTCCGCAACCGATGCAGATAGTGAGGGTGAAGAGGGCACGTTCTTTACTTGGTCGCTAGATGAGCTGCGGGAAGTTTTGGATGTTGACGAGATGCAGTTAGTAAATCTTCTGTATGCGCCCAGCGTGCKCGGYAATTTCGAGGGCTCGAATATCCTCAACCTTTCCAARTCGTTGGAAGAGTTTGCCGCAGAAGCYGGCATAGAAGAATTCACAGAAAAGCTCGATGGYGTGTTGCAGAAGCTCTACCTTGCACGAGAAAAACGMMTTCACCCAYTRGTTGATRACAAATTAATYGTCGCYTGGGCGGCGGCGATGATGACRGCCTTTGTCAAAGCTGCAACGGCGCTCGGTAATGAAGATTATCTAAATGTWGCTCGAAAGGCGGCTGCCTTTGYRTGGGGCAACAACGTGGACGAGGCAGGTTATTTGAAGCGTATCTATCTCGACGGGACAGTCTCCATAGCAGGTCAGYTRGAAGACTATGCCAATTTCGCCGAGGCWCTGATAGCACTGTWTGATGTAACTAACGAGGCGGTTTATCTACAGCAGGCGCAGTCACTAATGACGACTGCGATTGCCGAATTTTGGGACGAGGGGCATGATGGTTTTTTTCTGAGCCGGCGGCAACAAACGGGGCCGCAGCTCACTCGCTCACGCAATGCTAGCGACGGTGCAATACTTTCACCCGCAGCGACAGCCCTGCACTGTCTTCTACAATTAGCTAGAAGAAATGAGCAATGTGATTCTACAGTAGGTGAAAGCGAGCAGGCTTTACTTGAGCGGATCGACCGTGGTATTGGCTCACTCCTAGGTCACATCAATGACAGTCCCATGAGTCATCCCAGTATGCTGAGACTAATATCAGATCGACAAGACGGTTCGCGAGATCGTGTGCAATGGATAGAAGGGGGCAAGGCTAAGATTTCTTGTCGGCGGATGCTCTCTACCTCAGAACAGCTGGTGCAAATCGAAATAGAGGTCATGTTGTCGGACGCCTGGCACGTCACAGCGCAAGATCAAGCTATCGAGAATTTTTATCCTATCGTAGTCACGCTCGGTGACAATGAGCGGCATTGGACTCTGATGGACGTGAACATGCCTAAGGCAAATGGGCAGCTGCAGGTAGGCTCTGTAGGCAGCGTGGCTATCTATAAGAACAGCTTCAATATCGAGGCTACAATCCAACGTAATTCAGTGCCGGATGATAGGCTTTGTGCGTCAGCCGAATTACAAATCAAGTTGCAGCTGTGCAACGATTTGAATTGTCTCTTACCACAGTCGATACGGGTCAGAATTTAATTAACGTGCTTTGAGTAGCGTACTCTGTAGGTCAGAAGATTTGGAGAACGTTGCCTCGCTCATATCTGCTGGAAGCGCACTGCTCAGTTGTTCATACGCAGCTTGCCGTTTAGCAGGGTCTTCGTTGAAAACGAACTCGAAGAAGGACAGTGTAGCGATGCTGGTTACCATCTGTTGTCGTGCAGGATGCAGTGCTTTCTCGTTCGGCATTTTCGCGCACAGAGCGGGAATATTGGAATCCAAAACAATGCCATCGGATTCATCGCCTAGGGCGATAAATGCCGCGTTCGGATCGGATCCCAAATTTGACAATACTGCTGTGCAGCCTAGGCTGTCAGGGTGATTCATAAGGCGCAACCAGGGCTCGGAGACCGAGCCGAAACCCAAATGGCTGCCTCCCTCAATTTTAATCAATACGCTGTTCTGTACTCGCTCGGGAATGATAGCTGCGTTGTATTCGAAATCTATTAACGCGTCTAAGGTGCCAGCTATCATCATAAAAGGCACGTCAGTAGTCTGGTAAAATTTGCTAACGAGCCCTGCCGATGGCCCCGCTATCGAAATCGCCGCAGCAACTCTTTCGTCTCTCAGTCTTGGATGATAAGTAGCTAGCGTAGTGGTAATGCCGCCAAGGGAGTAACCCATTAGCGCAATTCGCGAGGGGTCCAATTCTCCAACGAAGGGTTTGTCGCCGCCGGAGAGTTGTAGAAGGGAGTCGATCAGAAAACTGATATCTGCGGGCTGATTGACTAAGTCATCGGCATTTGGGCCGCCGGGAGTGCCGCCTGCTGTAAGGGGGTAATTTGCGGCGGCAACAACGTAGCCATGGCTCGCAAGTAGTTCAGCGACATAGGCTAAATCTGTGCGCTCCGATACGAAGCCGTGGCTATGGATTACCAGTGGATAGTTTCCCTCTCCGTTTTCGGGRTACCAGACRCTAGTGGGGAATGTKCGAYTCGRTTGCATAGGTGCATCGCCRTTACTCATAGTCTCGCGAGATTCGTCTACGAGTACGAAATCGGAGAACCCTACGGYAAAAGGYCCGGGYTGYAGCCATTCTTCGCTACTCGAGTCTTGYGGCAGGCTCGAAGGCATAGTCGCCAAGTAGGTGATAGCARYGCCAATTAGAAGCAAGCCCAGTAGGGCGRTTAGASYCAGWGCAATTTTACGAACCATAGAKAYCTCTTCTKYGTGCAGTTAGATCAGCAGTCTNARAAAWYCTGCSTCAATAAGCCTGCAATAARCTTTCAAAAAATWYTGGCACTRYCGCCGAAGCAYTGCCGACGATGTGCTCATCAAACCCWGAGCTTGTTCTCTCAAKGTTTATYTCAACAGTCCGTGCGCGGCKAATCTTTGCGCTCTGATAGAAGCCAGAKGCCGGATACACATTTCCYGAGGTGCCRATGGCTACGAAGACATCGCAGCTKTCCAGAGCCTGATTGATCTTGTTCATGTGCAAAGGCATTTCGCCAAACCAGACTATGTGTGGTCGTAGATTGCCGAGTGAGCGGCAGCAACGACAATCTGTGTCGAAGTTGAAGTCCTCAAGGRTATCGAATATCAGCTGCGAGTTAATGCAGCGCATCTTTAATAGCTCGCCGTGCATATGCAGTAAATTTTCTGAGCCCGCGCGCTCGTGAAGRTTGTCTAYATTCTGCGTAACYAATAGAAAYTTYCCAGGGAACTCGTGCTCAAAYTTCGCGAGATAGCTGTGTGCSGCATTGGGTTTGACTTGSTCTGATAGTAACTGCCGTCGACGCTGGTTATAGAATTCGTARACTAGTTGTGGRTTGGCCTCGAAACCTTCGGGYGTGGCGACGTCYTCGATTGGGTGGTTTTCCCACAAGCCATCGGCSGCGCGGAAAGTCTTGATGCCCGATTCRGCAGAAATKCCTGCTCCGGTGAGTACGACGATGGATTCRGCTCTTGYGYTCATYTGRGCAGTGTAACATGGAGAAAACTGGCTCAGACAATGGSGAYTCATCGAGCGGGTCAATYACCTGTCTAGAGCGGYGCCGGTATCATCCTRTTTTACGAGTTAGTGAATGGAACTCTAGAGGGTATAATGGCACTCATRCAATCCATGTTTYACATTTCTTACCGGAYAGGGGAGAGAACAAAATGACCGCTTTGAAACTAGGYAATTTGGCGCCGACATTCACCCTGCTTAAYCAAGCAGGAGARAAAAYAGCATTGAAAGACTTTAGAGGCAGCGCMAATGTWGTGCTCTAYTTCTACCCYAAGGCGATGACGCCGGGYTGCACSAATCAAGCCTGTGGTCTGCGCGATTCCAAGAAGCAGCTAGCCAAGTTTGATGCGSTAGCRCTGGGCCTGAGYCCAGATCCMGTGAAGAGATTGGCGAAGTTTGAAGAAAAAGAGAGTCTGAATTTCGACTTGTTAGCTGATGAGGGTCACGCCATCGCAGATAAGTACGGTGTGTGGAAGTTAAAGAAGTTTATGGGTCGCGAATACATGGGCATAGTGCGCACAACTTTTATAATCGATAAAGAAGGGCGCCTAGTGCATATTATGGATAAGTTCAAGACCAAGACCCATCATGATGACGTGTTGGCGCTGCTTAAGGATCTGCCCTAGGCTGGGCCACTATGGAATTAAACTACCGACAGTATTCAGAAGTTGGCGCGCCCGTRCTCGTGCTCCAYGGTTTRTTTGGGAGCCTGAGTAATTGGGGSTGGCATTGTAAGCAGYTGGCGGAGCAGTATGCGGTCTATGGAGTCGATCTGCGCAATCATGGTGACTCCCCRCATTCRGCTCAGCTCGACTAYCAAGTTATGGCGGAAGATGTTCGTCAAYTGATTRTKCGYTTAGGTTTAGAGCCKTGCAGACTYGTTGGGCATTCGATGGGYGGCAAAGTTGCGATGCAGCTTGCGCTKAGTYWYCCCGAGTTGGTGGAGAGGCTTGTCGTCGTTGATATTGCGCCGGTTAGYTATCCCGAAGGTGCAGACGGCCATATGAATGTGCTAGCTGCGATGGATGCGGTTAARCTTGAYTCGATTAAAAGTAGAACAGAGGCTGAGGTAACYYTGGAGGAATTTATTSCAGATGAGGCAACACGAAAATTTGTGCTAACTAATTTRGTGCGTAACAAWCAAGGCTCGTTCGAATGGCGCCTTAACAAAGMTTCGATACGAGAAAACTACGCYAAYCTTCGGGCTAAACTCGTAGCCACTGTGAGTTTTACGAARCCGGTTCTGTTTGTGAAAGGCAGTTTGTCACCGTATATAAAAGCTGAACATGAAGTGCAGATCAAAGAAATGTTTCCTCTCGCATCAGTAAAGCTAATCATGAATGCAGGCCATTGGTTGCACGCGGAACAACCTCAGGCTCTGCAGAAAATACTATTTAAATTCTTGCAGAATTAATTCTACATCGACTCGATTTTTGTTCGATAGCTATTTTAAGGAATTGTTGTGACCGTACTTAGTGTTAACGTAAATAAAATTGCTCTCCTTAGAAATTCTCGCGGCCGGGATTTTCCTTCTGTAGTTGGATTCAGCGAGCAGTTAATTAAACTGGGCGTTAAGGGCATAACGGTGCATCCACGCCCAGACGAACGTCATATAACTCGGCGTGATGTCTATGCGCTTAGCGAAATGCTAAAAGACAATCCGCAGGTCGAATTTAATATAGAAGGTTACCCCTCGGAAGACTTCATGAAGATGGTGCTAGAAGTGTGTCCAGATCAATGCACGCTCGTACCCGACTCTCCCGGTCAATTGACCTCCGATCACGGTTGGAATATCCCGCAGCATAAGCCTGTGCTGCAACAGGTGTTGAGCGAGCTTCGTAACAGTGGTGTTCGTAGCAGCCTATTTCTAGATCCAAACCTTGAAATGATTGATCACGTGTCGCGCTTAGCTGCAGATCGTGTTGAGCTCTACACTGAAGACTTTGCGAGCCACTACGCGGGCCCCGAACAGGAGCCAGTATTCGAACGCTATCGTGTGGCGGCGGAAAGGGCGGGCCAGCTTGGTATCGGAGTCAATGCAGGGCACGATCTGGACCTGCAAAATCTGGCGAAGTTTCTACAGATACCCAATATTCTCGAGGTTTCGATCGGTCATGCGCTTATCGTTGAATCCTTGCAAACGGGTATTGCCGCGGTTATTGAGCGTTATCTGGCTATCGTGGATGCGAGTTAAGTAAGCGTGCGGTGCATAGGTAGATAGATAGGCAGGTAGACAGGAGCAGGAGTCTACGGGCGTACTCCATTAAGTTAGTGTTCAGCCTCCGCGCCTATACTGCAGAGGTACCTCAGTTCAAGATCGAGTTAACTCGATAGGGAGTGGCTGTCATGACAAGCAGGCGATTTAGGTTGGCGAGCATAGCGCGTTGGGCAAGCATTACCGCTGTGCTAGTAATTTTGGCGCCCGGTACTGCCTTCGCCACGCATTTCGAGATTTCGCGTCTCGCTAGCGAGATCGAATTGATTAGTGGTCAGCTCGCAGAGGATCTTCGTTATATTCGTCATTATGGTTCCGTTCGTCAGCGTGCGGTAACTCTAAGGAGGGAAGCCTCGCAGCTTGCGGATTCGTTAAGGCGCGATCGCAGCAATTCTCGTATCCGCTCACGGTTCAAAGATGTTCGGCGCGGCTATGAGCGTCTCGAGCAAGCATTCTTTACAGCCGATCGGCGCGACCATATTCCACGTTTGTATACAGAGATAAATCTGCTAAGCAATGTGTTCGCGAGTTTAAGTAATGAGTTTTACTATGCAGGTGTTGGTGGGCAGAGCTACGGTCCGGTCTATAATTCTCCTTACAGTGGCAATTCATTCATTGGTTCGCGTTATTCAGGTTCACGCTATTCAGGTTCACGCTACTCGGGTTCGTATTATTTAGGTTCGCGCTACTCGGGTTCACGTCACTCGGGTTCACGCGACATGGATTCACGTCCCGGTAGGTCGCGCGATTATGATCGCCATGATCAGGGCTCTAGATCGAATGGCCACATAGTTCCGAGTCGAGAGCGTGCAATCCCGCCAGTGTTTCGAGGCAATAGTGGCCGCATTGTTTCCAGCCGTCAGGGCGGTAGAGAGGGCCTTTCTCGAGGCTCTCACAGTGTGCAGAGCGCTCCATCTTTCGACCATACAAGCAACGTGCTGGAAAGACAGGGGCGACAAAATACCCAAAGGCGTGAGCTGGGGAATCAAGCTAGATCCAGCCGCTCATCAGTATCGCCTCGTCAGTCATCTAGAGGGACTAATGTGCAGCGCGGGCGCGGGGGTGTATCTGAGAACCGGCGCAGGAATTAGATGTCCTGTGTTAAATAAGAGCTCGTAAAAGGGGTCAGGTATCATATTAATGGTCGGTGCTTGGTTCGCGCTCTTTATATACTATAAGGCCCTCTTCGATTAAACTGCGCGCTCCGTGGATACCTCTGCGCTAGACGCACCTACCACAGCTCCACCTAAAACCTGTTGGAAGAAACGTGAGCGACAACCTCCTACCTAGTCGTATCTACTATGGCTACTGGATTGTCGTGGCGGGCTTCGTCACGCAATTTGTTGCCGTTGGCATGTCCAACTACATCGTAGGCTCCTTTCTCATTCCGATGACAGAGGAATTTGGCTGGACTCGAGCCGAATTCAGCCTTTCCCGCTCCATAGGGCAGGTTGTTCTTGCCTGTACTGGCTTTGTAATCGGTTCCGCAATAGACCGCTATGGAGGACGTCGCTTTGTAATCGTGGGCGCATTTATTTTGTCTGCTGCGACTTATAGCCTTGGGAATGTCACCACGCTCAGCCAGTGGCTACTGCTGAACGGACTAATGCTGACAGCGGGCGCAGCACTGATAGGCAATTTGGTGGTGAATGTCACTCTGGGTAAATGGTTTGTTGAGCGTCGTGGCAGGGTAGTCGCTTTGGCGGGGAT
>JAESUV010000249.1 GCA_016762975.1 Gammaproteobacteria bacterium
AATCTGGAACTCCGTATTCGGTGCGCGGAATATCTCCAGACTGTGCCGTGAGCATGGGCGCGCCAGATACCGATGCCAGCACCAAAACTGCCCCGCATAGGGTTCTTGTTTTCATGAAATACTCCCTATAATTATTGTTATGAATTATTCCACCATGCTAATTTTGATAGACCAGTTCTCCACCCACATAGGTCTGCTCGATCTCGATGCCCATAATCTCTTCCAGGTCGACGGTCAAAATATCGTGTGAGAGTACGATCATGTCGGCGAGCTTACCGGGCTCGAGCGAGCCCTTTATGTCTTCTTCAAAACCGAGGTAGGCACCTTTGATCGTATAGCCTGCAATTGCCTCTTCGATAGTAATAGCCTCATCCGCCCCGAATACTCTTCCGCTCATACCCTTCCTGGTAACAGCTGCATAGATACCTACTAGCGGACCTATAGGCAAGATGTCACTGGAAATGGCGACATGGATACCGTGATCCATCGGCGAGCGCACTGGGTTATTGTGTTCGAGACGCCAGCCATCGAGATTCGCTACGTAACGCCCCTCTAAGGTGTAAGTAAAATTCGGCTGCTGCGTGATATGGATACCATGCTCCGCCATCTTCTCCATAGTGGCGTCGGATGGACGCATAGAAAAGTGATTGTGATAGGTGCGATGGTCTTCCCGCGGATTTCTCGTTAGCGCATCGACTAGCGTATCGACCACAAGCTCGATAGCCGCATCGCCGATCGCATGGATACCCATCTGCCAACCCGCATCGTGAATCTCATTAATGTGACTGACTAGTTCTTCCGCTGGCATATTCAGATAGCCACGATAGTCGCCCTGATTCAGGTAAGGCTCCTTGGTGAACGCGGCTGGGCCTGTAAAGCCACCGTCGGCAAATACCTTGATGGGGCCAATCTTTAAGAATTCGTTGCCGTCACCAACTCTGGCTTTTACCTCATTGATTACCTCTGTATCAAACCACTGGAATTGTACTGCAGAACGTGGCAACTTCACGCCCGGCTTGGCGTAGAGTTCTTCCCACATTGCATACTCATCGGGCGCTGTTGAAGCATCGGTAATACTTGTGATTCCCTTTGCAAGCAGCTTGCCCAAATTAATCTCGAGGCTGGCGAGCAACTCTTCATAGGTCGAATCTGGCACTAGACGACCGACGATGCCCTGCCGCTCACGAATAATCCCATTCGCGACACCGTTCTCATCGCGCTCAATGACACCACCTTCGGGATCAGGCGTATTGTTGTTTATCTCGGCTAAGCCCAATGCTGACGTACTAACAACTGCACTGTGCCCCCCCGCTCTAGTAAGGGTAACGGGGTTGCGCGGGGCGGCGATATCGAGATCGCCACGAAGCGGTTTACGACCTTCTGCCAACTCGTCCTCCGACCAACCATAACCCGTGATCCACTCTCCCGGGCCTAGCTCCGCAGCCTTGGCGCGGATCAAATCCTGCATTTCGGCAATCGAGGTAACGTCGCTCAAATCGATATAGCGCTGCGGATCTCCGCTTATATGCGTGTGGGAGTCTATGAAGCCTGGGATGAGTGTCTTGCCGCCGAGATCACGCACAGTGGCGGCCTCGTACTTATCCAGTAGCGACGCATCTCCTAGCTCGACGATCCTGCCATCGGTCACCACGATCGTATCAAAGATGCTAAACGCCTCATCAACGGAAACTATCTTGCCATTATTCAATATTAGGTCGGCAGCAATTTTATTCAGCGACTCATCCGCAGGCTGACATGCTGCAAGCAAGACCCCTAGAATTGATATGAGGAAGGCGTTACTTAGATTCTTCATGTTATATATCCTGTTTCTTATTCTATTCACATGATCAAGACTGTTTAAAAAAATTTACTGTATCAAATTTTCTTTCTTCGCATAGTCGAGTGTTGCAGATAGTGCCTGATCGAATTTCTCGACCATCTCGTCGATCTGATCTTCTTCGATGATCAGTGGCGGGCAGAAGGCAACAGAACTCCCACTAACCACACGCAGCAACAAGCCCGCGTCCTGGCAGGCTCGTTGTACGAACGCACCCACTCGCCCATCATCAAATGCCTGACCMGTTTCTTTATTCGCCACCAACTCGATCGCAYCGATGAGACCCTTGCCYCGYACCTCACCCACTAAYTCGTGGCCAGMATATTCCTGCARTCGAGACTGCAGCTGCAGACCCGTCTTAGCCGCTCGAGCAAACAGGTCGTCCCGYTCAWARATTTCCAATGTTTTTARCGCMGCAGCGCACGCYACAGGATGGCCSGTGTAGGTATAGCCRTGCCCGAAYATGCCCACATCGGCACTCTGCTCAGCCATGGCMTCAAACATTTCTCCAGGAACAATRGCCGCGCTAATCGGCACATAGGCTGAGGACAGCTGTTTCGCTAAACTCATGAGGTCTGGCTTTATGCCCATYGTCGTGGAGCCGAAATCATTGCCCGTTCTACCAAATCCGCAGATCACCTCATCCATCCAGAGGAAGATATYRTTCTCTCTCAACMAGGCTTGCACCTTRGGCAGATAGCCTTCCGGCGGCACGATCACGCCACCGGCACCCATTATGGGCTCGGCAACGAAAGCGGCGATGGTGTCTGCGCCTTCTTCAGAAATTATTTTTTCTAGATTTTTTAATAACCGGGAAACGAATTCGTCTTCCGACTCATCGCCCACCTTGCCACGGTAATAATGCGGGCAATCCGCTCGAAGAATGCCGAGTGCTTCTACTGGCAGGTCGAAGTGGCTGTGCATTACAGGCAACCCTGTAAGAGCCGCAGCAGCGACGGTCACGCCGTGATACCCGCGATCCAATGCGATTATTTTCTTCTTCTGGGGTTTGCCGATGGCATTACTGTAGTAGCGCAACATCTTTATCTGCGAATCGTTCGCCTCGCTACCCGAATTACTGAAGAAGATTTTGGCGTCTGCAATCGGCACCATCGCGGCAAGCTTGTCGGCCAATTCCATTACAACAGGATGGGTGCGACCGCCGAAGAGGTGACTATAGGAGAGGGTTTTAAGCTGAGAAGTTATGGCGGCAATGAGTTCTTCGTTACCGTAGCCTAAAGCTGCACACCAAAGTCCTGACAAGCCTTCTAAATACTGATTGCCTGCGTCGTCGAAGACATAGACGCCCTTMCCTCKCACAATATTTAATTGYTCAAYAGCRGCGAGATTAGTAACCGGATAAATGATCGAGGACATAGACTATTCACCTTCATTAATTGGCTARMACTTAGGGTATCTTTGAATAAAGATACCCTAGCATTTACGCAACRATTTGAATACCGACCTACAAGNCCCCGACACGCTTGGCTGCTACTCCTTGGCGACGAAGCCTTCCCAGCTMTCCATGTAGGTRATGAACTTGTTTGAAAGCCCCTCTTCGRCAAGATGGCTACGTGCKACTGGGWTTTCTACCGGSTTGAAGCTAGGRTCTTCCTGATAGCGATTCGGGAAATCATGGTGCAGGATTGCCGCWCKCCCTAACATGATCCARTCCGCACCCGCTGCYAATGCCTTTTCGGCCTCCTCGGGTGTGCGAATCTTACCTGCGACTCCCAGACGAACCTCGCCTCGTTCCAGCTCAGTGAAATAAGACATAAGAGTCCTACCCTGCATAGCTTCTTCATTAGGTTCCTTGAAGACGTCCCAGAGCGACATATCGAGAAAGTCGATCTGGCCCGTGTTCATCAGCTGCTGTGCCACGCTTTGAATTTCGCTAAGCAGCAAGCCAAAACGCTCGGGAGACAAGCGCACGCCAACCATAAAGTCATCTCTACACTGCTCACGAATACCATCGAGTATTTCGAAGAAGATGCGGCTCCTGTTCTCGAGAGAGCCTCCATAGCGGTCGTCGCGTTGATTGTTTTCGCTGCTCAAAAATTGACAGAGAATATAACTGTGGGCACCATGAATCTCGACACCATCGAACCCAGCCTCCTGGCAACGTACCGCTGCCGCGACAAAGTCAGCTACTAGCCGTTCAACCTCGATCAAACTCAGCGCCCGCGAACCTGTCTTCTCATCCCCAGAAGGGCTAACAGAGTCCGTACCGATTAGCTCACTAGGCGAGCGCATGCCGGCATGATGGAGCTGACAGATCGCCACACTACTGTGCGCCTTGATCGTTGCCGCGAGATGGCTCAGTCCTTCGATGTGTTTATCCGAGAACACGCCGAGCTGTCCCGGGAAGCCCTGACCGATTGCCTGCACGTGTGCTGCACAGGTCATGGTGAGGCCGAATCCACCTTCGGCGCGCATGGTGAGCCACCTAAATTCTTCGTCCGATAACACGCCATCCACATGACTCTGCGTGTTAGTAAGAGGCGCCAACATGAAGCGATTCTTCATGCTTGGGCCACGTGTAAAACTAAGCGGCTGGAAAAGTTGACTCATTTTTGTAGGTAGTCCCCATTTGTAGATAATAAAAAACAGGCGAAAGATTACACGTTTAGACGGATTTACGAAACCATTGTGTTGCGCCGCTTGGATACACTGGGCAGATTCACGTAGACTCAATGACCCTACAACTTGGCCAGCGCCCCCTTATAAAGCAGCCCAAGAAGAAAAAGGAGACACTATGCGAGTTTCGCAAACCACAACCCTACTTAGCAGCCTACTCAGCGCCGTACTTTTCACACCAAGCTTCGCACAGAACCCCGACGCCCTTTCCTCCGGTAGCGAGTGGACTCAGTATCGCGGCAATCTAGCCGGCACAGGCTTCTCGCCTTTAACGCAGATCAATCAAGAGAATGTGGCTAGTTTAGAGAACGCCTGGTCTTATTCTCTGCTCGCCAATGCGCTCAATACCAATGAGAATCCCAGAGCGCCGAATTCGCAGGTAACACCGATCGTTGTAGATGGCGTCATGTATCTACCCGCGGCCGATCGGGTGATTGCACTCGACCCGCTAAGTGGCGAAGAGATCTGGACGCACAGGGTTTCGACAGGTGCCGCATCCAGACGCGGCGTCTCCTACTGGCCGGGCGACAATATCTCTCGTCCACGCATCCTCTATACTGCCGGTAGGCGATTGGTGGCACTCGATGCTGCCACGGGCGAACTCGCTTCAGAGTTTGGTGATTCAGGCGAGATTGATATGCAGATCCCCTATAATTCCGTCGCTATGGTTTTCGAGAACACCGTAATAGTAGGAGCCAATACACCGAGAGGCGCCGCTGGCGGAATCGGCAATGCAAGGGCCTTCGATGCACGAAGCGGAGAAAAAGTCTGGGAATTTGAATCCGTACCTGGACCTGGAAGCTTTGGACACGACACTTGGGAAGGTGATAGTGGGCGCGGACGGCTGGGCGCCAACGCCTGGTCGTTCTATTTCACCGTCGATGAACAACGCGGACTAATCTATCTCCCTCTCGCCTCGCCAATCCCATTCGGTTACGGGGGCGATCGCGCAGGAAACAATCTCTTTTCTAATTCATTAGTCGCAGTCGATATCCGCAGCGGAGAATACCGCTGGCATTTCCAAACCATTCATCACGACCTATGGGATCATGATCCACCCGCGCCTCCAGCGTTATTTGATATAGAGAAAGATGGCGAGTTAATTCCAGCGCTTGGCCTGACAACTAAATCCGGCTATCTGTATTTATTAAATCGAGAGACAGGGGACGCCATCTTCGACATCGAAGAACGCGCCGTTCCCGCTAGCGATGTACCGGGCGAGGAGACTTCTCCCACACAGCCAATTCCAACTAACCCACCTGCACTTGCGAGAGTGAGCTATAACGCGTCTGATCTGGTAACGGCGACTGACACGTCACTAGAACATGCGAGCGCCTGTTTGGAGCTTCTCGCGAACTCTGGAAACGTCACAAACCAAGGCCCATTTACTCCTTGGGCCTACAGACCCAATGGAGTGGGAAATGACACCACGCTACTATTTCCGGGACTGACCGGCGGGCCAAACTGGGGCGGTGTAGCATTCGATCCTGCAAGCAAGTATGCCTTTGTCTTTGCTGGCGACATAGGCAGCTTTGGCTGGGTAGAAGAATCTGAAGACGGCGCCGAGTATCCTATGCAGCGTCGCGGCCCTAGGCCCGGCAACTTTCAGGTAACCATCGATGGCATGTCACTGCCCTGCCAGAAGCCGCCGTGGGGAACTCTGTCGGCTGTAGATACCACCACGGGAAATATCGCCTGGCAACAGAGTATAGGGTTAAGCGAAGTGCTTCCCCAAGACAACCAAAACACCGGAAGACCTGGACGTGCCGCTGCCTTGGTGACCGCCGGAAATCTACTGTTCATAGCAGCAACAGATGACAACCGTCTACGAGCACTGGACACAATGACTGGACGACAACTCTGGGAAACGACCCTAGATAAACGCGGAAACGCGAACCCCATGACCTATCGGGGCGCGGATGGAAATCAATATGTGGTTATTAGCGCCACAGATACGCTGCGAGCATTCAAACTTCCTTAGCCGGTAGCTGTCCATGTGATAGTTGAAATTCTAGACACTCGAAACTAGGTTAGGCCGCTGCTGCAAGAAGTCCGTTACCTGCTCGTAGGCTAGTGCAAATTCCAGCACTTTCTTGTCTTCACCGAAGCGACCCATGACTTGAATCCCCATGGGTCTGCCCTGCTCATCGAATCCAACAGGAACATTCACCACAGGGTTTCCAGTAAGGCTGCCGCCAATCACTACCTCCATCCAACGGTGGTAGGTATCCATCTTTCTTCCAGCTATCTCAGTCGGCCAATGAATCTCTTTTGAGAAAGGAAAGACTTGAGCGGTAGGCAACACAAGAAAATCAAACAGACCTAAAAGACGAACAACCTCCTGATTCCATCGGCTGCGGGCTCTTTGGGCCTCGTATATCTGCCGTGCAGTTAGCGCCAAGGATTGCTCAATCTCCCAGATATACTCGTCCTTCAGCAGCGCGCGTTGTGATGGGTCGTTGTACATTGATAGGCCGCTACTGCGACCAAAATTTCGCAGATCGACCCAGGTGCGCCAAAGCTCTGCCATATCGAAATCTGGCATACAGGGCTCGACCTTCGCGCCAGCTTCCTCCAATAGCTTGAGACTCGATTCACACACATCCAGCACACCAGCTTCCATCGCCAGATAATTCTCAAAGTCCCCCATCCAAGCAATTTTAATGTCCTGCAGATTGAGTGGCGTGAACTGACCAGCCTCGGGCAGCCTATCGCGCACCGCAT
>JAESUV010000250.1 GCA_016762975.1 Gammaproteobacteria bacterium
AAATCTGGTTTTTCTGACCATCGCGGCGGGGTTGTTCTGGATCGGGTTTGGAATCGCTAATAAGACTTCTGAGTCTGTGACTGAGGTTGATGATCTACAGGTCCTAGCAGACAAGCCAGAGGTAATTTCCGAACTCGGTTGGGATGACCTGCAAGGCGTCGACATAATCGGTCTAGAAGTTGGCTATCGATTAATCTCACTTGTAGACAACACACAAGGAGGCGAGTTGCTGGGCCGCATTAAGGGCGTGCGGAAGAAAATTTCACAAGACCTCGGCTTTCTAATTCACTCAGTGCATATTCGCGACAACCTCAGTCTTCCCCCGAACGGTTACAGAATAATGATACTGGATGTGCCTGCGGCAGAGGGCGAAGTACATCCGGGCATGGAGATGGCCATAGACCCAGGGCAAGTATTCGGTACGCTTGAGGGTATTCCTGGTAAAGATCCGGCGTTCAATCTAGATACGACCTGGATCGAGGCAGGCCAGCGAGAAGAGGCTCAATCAAAAGGCTTTACTGTCGTTGACTGCAGCACCGTGATTGCAACCCACATGAATCACGTCTTGCGGTTACATGCTTATCAGTTGCTTGGTCATGACGAGGTGCAGAAGTTAATTGATGCTCTAGCCAAATCCTCGCCCAAGTTGGTAGAAAATTTGGTGCCAGACACATTGCCTCTTGGGGTCATTCTCAAGGTTATGCAGAGCTTGCTTGAGGAAGGGGTGCCCATTAGAGATACCCGATCGATCTTTGAGGCATTGGCCGAGCACGGTGTTGCCGAGAAAAATGCAGACACACTTACATCAGCGGTCCGCATCTCTATGGGGAGAACGATCTGTCAAAGTGTCGTGGGTGCTGCGGAAGAGATGCAGGTTATTACCCTACATCCAGACATGGAACAGATGTTGCTTGATACAGCTGTAGCTAACAGTAGTCATGGCTTTGCCGGAATCGACCCTGGGTTGGCTGAAACCCTATTAAGTGAGGTTCAGGAAAAAAGCCAGCAATCGGAAGCAAATGGGCAGTGTCCAGTGATCCTAGTATCGGATCGGCTGAGGCTCTGGCTGGCCCGATTTGTAAGGGGTGCGAACCCTAGGCTGAAAGTGCTCGCCTACACAGAAGTCGCCAGCAACAAGAGAATCAAGGTGATAGCAACGATTGGCCAGGCACGCCTAGATTCAATGCCAGCAAACTAAACTATTAGCTAACAAGAACGAGTGGAGGATGCCGTGAGAGTAGAACGTTTTCAAGAAGACGATATGAGGCAGGCAATGGCAAAGGTGCGTTCAGTGCTTGGGGCTGATGCTGTGCTTATTTCTAGCAAGAATGTAGATAACAAGGTTGAAGTCATCGCCGCCAGCGACTATGAGCCGGAAAATCTTGCCGCCGAGCTTGAGAAGTTAGATCAGGATCAAGCGCTCAGCAATGACGATAACCCGCAAATCGACCATGTTTGGGAAGTCATCGGTGATCAGCCGGCAAAGCCAACGAAACCAAGCTCATCACTAGCTGATATGCAGCTGGAGTTAGGGCAGCTCAGGCGGCTATTTGAGGGCGAGCTAGCTCAGCTTTCATGGAAGGAAGGCGGTAAGCGACAACCGAACCGTCAGGCTTTACTTGCTAGGCTAGAGGCTGCGGGCTTGGCGAGGGATATAAGCAATAAGATAGTTCGTCGGGCTTTGCCGTGTAACGACTTGGAGCTGGGCTGGAGGCGCATACAGAAAATTCTAGGACTAGTGATAAAAAGTTCTGAGACTGATGTGCTCAATACCGGTGGAATTATCGCCCTTCTAGGGTCAACAGGGGTAGGAAAGACCGCTACGGCGGCAAAAATTGCCGCTCAGTTTGCCATTAAACATGGCCGTAATCAGGTTGCCTTCATTACCACGGACAGAAACCGAGTGGGGGATGAAGCGAAATTGTTGTCACTAGGTAGCGCGTTGGGTATTCCTGTGCAGGTAGTAGATAGTTATGAGCAAATCACGGCAGCTCTGGAAAGCCTCGCTGTTCGCAAATTAGTGATTATCGATGCGGAAGGCATCAGCCARCGTGATGTGGCAACTATCGAAAAAATAAMAACACTATTGRAGGAGAACCMGCAGATCGATCCTTACCTAGTGATCTCGGCTACTGCRCAGGAGTCTGTTGTCACAGAGACGATAGMKGCCTATTCRGGRGTTCAGTTGGYYGGRGCAATAWTGACGAAAGTTGATGAGGTTAGCTCGATTGGCCCGGCKATTTCTGGRYTAATTCACAGCAAGCTACCTATTGCGTTTATGGGTAATGGYCAGCGTATTCCCGAAGACTTGCATTCTCCGCCAGTYGAATATTTCGTTAATAAGCTCGTCGAAGCCTATTTGATACCCAKTGTTCRGCCTTCGCAGTCAGGATATGTACAGAGTGTGCGTCACGTGGTGAAYGCTTGATTRGYATTTGCGTGCCCAKTGGAAACAATTAAAAAGAATAGTTGAAGAGTTAGGGAATTAGTCATGAATGAAAACAATACTGTCAAAGTAATCGCCGTGTCTGGGGGCAAGGGAGGGATTGGGAAAACGAATATTTCTGTAAACCTCGCGGTTGGGCTGGCGAAGCTTGGGCGCTCAGTAATGCTATTGGATGCGGATCTAGGTATGGCAAACATAGATATCATGTTAGGAATACAGCCAGAGTATGATCTTCAGCATGTAATCTCGGGGGAATGTACGCTTGAAGAGGTAATTTTTAACGGACCATTTGGCATTAAGGTCATTCCTGCCTCTACGGGYATTGGAAAAATGGCAGATCTTTCTGTCGAAGAGCAGGGCAACATTATTCGCGCTTTCGACGACTTACCGATAGACGTAGATGTGCTGATTATCGATACAGCAGCTGGCATATCAAACTCGGTAATAAATTTTACGAAATCGGCACAAGAAATATTTGTAGTAGTTTGCGATGAACCCGCTTCGATTACAGATGCCTATTCCTTGATTAAGGTATTGAATGTAGAGCACGGTATTAAGTCGTTTCAGATTCTACCGAACATGGTGAAAAACTCCGATCACGGCAAGAAGCTATTTCGAAAATTGGTTAACGTGACAGACATCTATCTTGATGTTTCTCTAGGATTGCTAGGCAGTATYCCCATGGATGAGAGTTTGAGGAAGGCAGTTAGAAATCAATCCGCAGTGGTAGAGGCATTTCCTCACTGTGCGGCCAGCATCGCGTTTCAGCAGATTGTTAAACGCGTGGACGCGACGCCGGCACCGGCGTCAAGTACCGGTTATATGCAATTCTTTATCGAGAAGATAGCAAGGGGTGATAATTCAAGCAGGGAGTTTGCCAAATGAACACGATGGCCAAACACTACAATACTCTAGACGCTGCTTCACGTAATGCGCTTTTCGAGAATCATTTACCGCTGGTCAAAATAATCGCACATCACGTTAGTTTAAGATTGCCTCCAGGGAAATCGGTCGACGACTTGATTCAAGTAGGAATGATCGGATTACTGGAGGCATCCAGAGCGTACGAGGGAAATAAAGGCGCGGAGTTTAAGTCCTATGCAAGCATTCGTATTCGCGGGGCAATCTTGGATGAGCTGAGGCGCGATTCATGGATGCCAAGATCTGTGCAGCAGAAGTCACGCCAACTGTCTCAGGCGATCAAGACTGTCGAGAATAGGACTGGAGAGACGGCAACGGATAGAGAGATCGCGATGGAGCTTGGTGTTTCAATAACCGAGTATGCAGAAATGTTGGAGGCTGTGGCAGGTTGCACTGTTTTCAGTCTTGAGGATCAAACAGAAGTATTGGGTCCAGATCAAGTTGATGATCTGCCTCTCACTATGGTTGAGGACGATTCTACTCGTAAGGCTCTTGCCGGAGTCATAGAAAGTTTGCCCAAGCAGGAGCAGATGGTTGTTGTGCTCTATTACAACAAAGGCCTGAACCTTAGAGAGATAAGTGAAGTTCTAAATGTAAGTGAATCACGTGTGTGCCAGGTTCACTCGCAAGCAGTGGGTCGAATTCGCACTCGAATGCGATCGAAGTATGACGAAAAAGATCTCTAAAAGTTGCCAGCGATGGCCAAATTTATAATTGAATTGCCCTGTAGTGAGAATGCGCTGCAGAGCAGTTAGGTATGAAATGTGAAGAAAAAAGGTTCGATAGACATTATGACCATACTCGGGCTGCTGTGCGGCGTGGGTGCAATTATAGGCGGCAATATTCTTGAGGGGGGTCATACCGAATCCCTTATGATATTCACCGCGTTCGTCATTGTCTTCGGAGGTACCTTGGGTGCTGTAATGATTCAGACGCCTTTGAATGTATTTCTACAAAGTATGAAGAAGATCGAGTGGATGATCCGCCCGCCGGAAATCGATAGTGAGGCGATGATCGGGAAAATTGTCGAGTGGGGACAGATAGCGAGACAAGAAGGATTGTTGAGCCTGCAGAGAATCGCTGAGCAGGAGAGCGATAGCTTTTCTCGAAGCGGTTTGCAGATGCTTGCAGATGGCAGTGAACCGGAGACAATCAGAAGCGTGCTTGAGGTGGAATTGGAGATGAATGAGAACAAAGATCTACTAGCGGCAAAAGTGTTCGAGGGCTTTGGAGGCTATTCGCCGACTATAGGCATCATAGGCGCAGTAATGGGGTTGATTCATGTAATGAACAACCTTGCCGATCCGGCCGCGTTGGGCCCAGGCATCGCTGTAGCGTTTGTGGCTACTATCTATGGCGTTGGCCTCGCCAATCTAATATTTCTGCCCATGGCAAACAAACTTAAAACACTTGTGAACGCGCAATCGCAGCATCGAGAAATGATAGTAAATGGCATTGTTTCAATAGCTGAGGGAGAGAACCCGAGAAACATCGAAGTTAAATTACAGGGATATCTTTAGACAGGTATCTGTGTCCAAGGACCACCTATGGCCCGCAAACGAAAGCAAGCCGAACCTGAAAATCATGAACGATGGCTAGTCTCATATGCAGACTTCATTACGTTGCTGTTCGCGTTCTTCGTAGTAATGTACTCAATGTCGTCGGTTAACGAAGGCAAGTATCGAGTTTTGTCTGATTCAATGACTGCCGCGTTCAGTCCATCAAATAGATCTCTTTCTCCAATACAGACGGGGGAGATAGTGCGCTCATCATCTACTGTTATAGAAGCCATTCGAGAAATTCCTGAGCGTGTGAATATCTCTTCCCCGATTGTCCTCCTCAGAGGTGGTCCAGAAATTATTGTTGATCCTGAATATCAAAATCAAGAAGAAATTGCATCCCAGGCTATAACGGACCAAATAGACGGAATTGCTGCGGATATAGAAGCTGAGTTTGAAGAGATGATAGCGGGCAACAATGTATCGGTGCGCAAGAGCCCTTTCTGGCTCGAGGTAGTCTTCAATAGTAATATTTTATTTAATAGCGCCAGTGCAGATCTCTCAACCGGAGCTAGAGTAGAGTTAGGTAAGCTTGGACAGTTATTGCAGGAATACGAGAACAACGTTAGTGTCGAAGGATTCACCGACAATATACCGATCATAAGTTCGATATTTCCTTCAAACTGGGAACTCTCGTCCGCCCGTGCTGCCGCAGTAGTTCGGTTATTTGAAGACTACGGTGTGGAATCTTCTCGGCTTATCTCGGTGGGATATGGAGAGAACAGGCCAGTTAGTGAAAATCAGACTATCGAGGGTAGAGCGAGCAACCGCCGCGTGGTAATTGTGATTATGGCGAAGGTTGATCAAGCGGGAGATAGAAATCGGGTAGGGTCTGACGATAGCGAGCTTTTCCGAAGACGAATTGAATAGTGCAGGGATCACTCGCGCAGAAGTAGACTCGCATTCGATCGTGAATTGCTGCGAGTGAACGGTTAGAGATGGCAGGTGTGGATGATGGAGCCCATCGCTGTTTCTATAATCATCAACTCCTCTTCCTTGAAGGGTACATTCCTAGTCAAAGTGAATTCTCCACAATAGGCTCCGCCATCTTTGATCTTATAACTACACTTGTGTAACTCCATAGATCCAATGGAAACGCTGACGCCTTCTATTTCGTTCTCATAAGAGAAACTATCGAATTCTACGATTTTGCTCAGCCTGCTCGCGAGCAAGTGTATGCGCTCGTTCATATTGAAGACAGATCCCATTCCGCGCGCGCTCGATTCAAGTAATGTGGTGTCGTTGCTAGCACTCTGATAATTCATTGCTTCGTTATTCTTCACGATCCTACCTCATGGTTTGGTTAGCTAAATCGTATTGTTTCGCTTTGAGAACTGCTTCATCTCTACGCCAATACAATTTACGAAAGCAGCCTATAGATTAAAGCAATACTTGTGCCAAAATAGGGGCATGTCGGAAAGCCCCTGTATTAAAGGGAGAGGGTGTGAGGTCGTAGAGGGTGGCCTGTTAAAAAAGTGTCAGAGCAGGTCTGGCTGTCATAATAATGACAGGTCGAATGCGGGGGCGATCCGGGTTTTAGGCAGTAATATTTTGCCGCTCAATTTTGTTTAATGCAGTGCTAATGGGTTTAAGTTGCGAAGGACTTAGGTCTAAGAACTGTATGCCTGCTAAGGTGTCTGAGACTGTTCTTTGTAAGCTACGCACCTTGCCTCTAAATTCCAAGTCTAGAATGTTATCTATAGAAATTTTACATTCATATATAGTTTGGCCTACCTCAACYTCGGTGGACATTTTTGGCAGAGTGATCATTGCACCYGACATCGAAATGTCACGGCAACTACCTTGCARTACTGAATTGTCAGARYYCTTAAGTGTCACYGAGTTTCGAATTTTTGCGAGAGAGACGCGATAAYAAYCYCGCAGYTGTATACGGAATATTTTCTTCGGAAGTGTGAGCTTGCAGTATGGATTGCYMTSMGAATCATCCAGCGGTGATAGMAAGCCGAAGAAGCGGATACTGCCCATGTTCATAGTGCTCTTGATCTCGAGCTTGGTGACKGGATTTATTCTCTYTCTCCAACTRCTAGGAAGTATTTGCTTAAGAATTATTTGCCTGTTCTTAATATTGAGGCTTTGKATTTTAGAGTGATAGACGTCGTTATTTTCTCCTTTGTGAAGCRCAAGGGAGAGAGGTGTATTGTTTTTAGTGACTTGATTGAGGCAATCGAGGATATCAGCCTCGTTTGTAACTATCTCTTCGCTCGGTAAA
>JAESUV010000102.1 GCA_016762975.1 Gammaproteobacteria bacterium
TTGGCGAAGAGTTCGCCTAGCTTCTCCCTTGAGTCTCCTGTAACGACCAAAAATCGCCAAGGCCTAAGTACGGCATGGTCTGCTGCCCTGAACGCGGCTTTGTAGATGTTCTCAAGCATTTCCTGGGAGGGGAGAGGGCCGCTCAGCTTGGGAACGGAACTTCTCAGGTGTAGAGCATCTAATGCTTTCATAGCGGGCGTGTTTCCGAATCGGTAGATTGCTTTTGACAAGCCTGCGTTTATCGGGCTTGTCAGATATCAGGCAAAGCATAAAGCAATCCTGTAGCGCTGGAAACCACGGCGAGAAGTTAGCCATTAACCACATGTTTTTCAAGGTCTTGTGCGCTCTGCATCTCATGATTATTATGCTGGATACTGGTATACTTTGGCGCTATTCAGTCGATACCAAATGAGTGAAAGCTGTTTGTTTTAGTGGGTAAGCTTGGTCTTACTGTTTACGTGTATTGGCACCTCGAAATTAGTACTTAGGATTAAGCTATGAATTCCAAGGCAGATGTTATAGCGGTTGGCAACGATCGCCCTGCGTATCCGCAGGACAAGTCGCGCTGGTTTGGCAGCGTCAAGAAAAAAACGTTGCGACTTGCATTCTCCTTCTATTCCCCAGATGGCAATGAAATAGCGATGCCAATCGCGAGCATGTCAGCCTATTTGAAGCGTGACTTTCCGGATGTCGAAGTGCTGCTCGAGCCGGTGTTGATTCTGCGTGATGCGGAAAAATATTCTCCTGAAAATTATGCACGCATGATTCAGGCCCTAGATGCGGATGTCATTGCCTTCTCGATCATGAGCCCACACTGGTATCCGATGGAGGCGTACTTCGCGGAGATCAAAAAATTAATGCCGAACCTGCCGCTTGTGATCGGTGGCTATCAGGCCATGCTCTCGCAAGAGCAAACGATAGAGAGTCCCGATGTCGATTACATTTGCGTAGGAGACGGTGAGTACGCCATAGGCAATCTCGTACAGCATTTGCAGGGAACGAAACACGGTCCTGTTGATGGCATGTGGGAAAAACTAGTCGACGGTTCTGTTTATGAAACAGAACCGCATCAGATCGGCGACTTAGCCTCGTTGCCTTTTCCCGATTACGATGTCTTTGAAAAGGAGGATGGCTTTAAAGATGTAAACTCCTCAATTTTTGGACCAAAGGGAGTGCTTGTTCTACCGGTTATGACCGGGCGAGGCTGTCCATACCGTTGTACCTATTGCTGCAACACACCAATCTTAGAGGGTTGGAAAACCAAGAAGACATTTCTTCGAAAGTATGACCCGCAAGACATGGTGGATGAACTTATTCGTCTGCGCGACAAATACGGTGTGGGCTATTTCGAATTTTGGGATGAGCTGTTCCTCTCTAATCTAAAATTCGTTAGAGCGTTCTTCCCACTCTATGGGGAACAGATTGGTCTTCCTTTCTCGATTAATTCGCGTGTAGAAGTGATGAACGAAGCATTCTGCAAGATGGCGGCCGAGGCAGGCTGCCACACGATTTGGTTTGGCATAGAGAGTGGTGACGAAGAGTTCAGAGCGAAGATGCTGGGTCGCAAGATGACGAACAAGCAGGTAATCGATGCCGCTGCTAACTGCAAGAAGGCAGGCATCAATCGACTCACGTTCAATATCGTGGCCGCGCCGCTAGAAACTATTGAAAATATGCGCAAGACCCTTGAGCTAAACAAAATTATCGCGCCTGAGCATTTCTTCTTCTTCCCTTATATTCCTCTGCGTGGAACACCGCTTTACAACATCGCGAAGGAAGAAGGTTTGCTGCTAAGCTCGAAGAGGGAGTTACACTACCTCTCCGCAGCAAACGATCAGCAGTTTATAATGAATATGAAGGAGCAGCCGGAGTTGCTCACGCAGGAAGACTACAACGATCTTTGTATGGAGATGTTGGCCTTCCAGCAGGTTAACAACCGACTGAGCTACGACGATGGGCCAGGCACTGCGACAGTTGAGGACAAGAGTTTCAGCCTCGTTGAGCCTGCGCCTAAAACAGAAGCTGATACACCTGTGCCGCCGTCCGCCGCTGTCTCGTTATTGGATGGTGTGAAAAACTTGTTTCGCAGCTAGACACGTCAAGTTCAATCAGTAGAGCGAATCAACAGAGTGAGAAGGCGCTGTGATCGTCTGTGCTCAGTACCAGCTTTCGGCCACTTAGGCAGTATTCTCAGCAGTATTCTCAATAGAGTTCGCGTGACTTGCCTGTTCCCTTGAGATTGCTTTGTTGAATGATCGCAATGATATAGCCGCCATCAAGAAATTTCCGCATAAAGCGCCCCCGAAAAACCCTAGTAATCCAAACCACTGGCTTCCCAAGTAGGCTAGTGGCACGTAGAACACAAAGAAGCGTGCAGAACTTAAGTAAAGAGCTGACATTGGCCGATGCAGGGCGTTCAATGAGGAATTCGTCAAAATGATGATGCCCTGCATGCCGTAGCCCAGTGGCAAAATCCAGAGAAACAATTTTATCGTCTCAATAACTTCGGGGTCGTCTGAGAATGTCGAGGCGATCACGCCTGCACTTAAGGCAAGCCCTACATAAACCAGCATCTGCCATCCGAGAATAAATTTAATCGAGAGTCGATAGGCTTCCTCAACTCGATCGATCTTGCCCGCGCCAAAATTCTGGCTAATGAGTGGAGGCAGAGAAGAGGACATC
Source organism: Gammaproteobacteria bacterium (assembly GCA_016762975.1). Lineage (GTDB taxonomy): Bacteria > Pseudomonadota > Gammaproteobacteria > Pseudomonadales > Pseudohongiellaceae > UBA9145. The sequence continues at coordinate 2,683 of JAESUV010000102.1, forward strand.
GCTAAGACGATCAGGGTGGCCATGGGTTCGAGTCGGGCTCCTACGCCGAAGGCGGCAACTGCCCCGTCACCGAAACTCGCTGCAATTGCCGTCATGATGCCCGCTGCCAGAGGCGTCATCATATTTGCCCCCGCGGCTGGAACGCCAATGCGCAGCATTTCGCGTCCGGACGAAATCATCGCCGGGCGGCTGGGTAGCGAGCGGCTTACCAACTCTTTTTGAATGACGAGGATGTACATTAAATAAAAGAAGCCGACTCCCCACGCAATTACTGTCGCCCAAGCAGCACCCTGAATGCCGAGTGCGGGAACGGGGCCGAGGCCAAAAATGAAGATGGGGTCGAGGATGGCGTTGATGAGGCCGGCAGCAGCCATCAATATGCTGGGTGTCTTGGTGTCGCCACAGGCTCGCAATATGCTGTTGCCAGTCATGATGCAGACAACCATGATGCTGCCTGGAAACCAGACGACCATATACTCCCTGATTGCAGGCATTAATGCTTCCGAAGCACCCATCAAGTGAAATATGCTGTCCATGAAGAACCAGCAGATGGCCACGACAATGGTGGCGAGTAGCAAGGAAATGTAGTTAATTACCGTAGAGGCTTCTTTGGCTTTCTCATACTCGGATCGGCCGAGATATTTGCCGACGACAGCTGAGGCGCCGATGCCAAGACCGATAGCAAGACTCATGATGGTAAAGGTGACAGGAAACGTAAAGCTAATAGCTGTAAGTGCTTCGGTGCCTAGAAAACTAATGAATAATGTGTCTACGAGACTAAACGTGAATAGCATGAGCATGCCGATGATCATCGGAGTCGTCATACGGATTAGAGATTTTTGAATTGAGCCTTCTGACAGATTAAAACTGTGCTTATTGCTAGTCGAAGACATAGTAAATTGGCAGCCTAGTGGGGAGTGCTAAATCAAAATCAGTGCTAATCGTCGCTGTCTATTAATATACCTTACTTTTGAAAGCATGTTCCCCCTGACACAGAAAGTTGCAAAGCCTAGGCCGCGAGCCCTTTTCGCAGCATGCTCAATTGCTTGTATACCTTCGGATTGCCAAACAGCAATTCCTTCGCATCTGTCAGATTGGGGTTTCCGCTTTCACTGCCCAGCAATCCGCCGGCCTCTTGCAAGATGAGCTTGGCCGCAGCCAAGGCAAGCATGTTGCCGTTTGCCGAACAGCCGCCCTGCAGTCGATCTGCCGCAACCTGCACCATATCCAACGCTGTGCAGCCGGATATCCTCGGGTTGGCACCCGCGTTCATGATTTCTGTTTGCAACTCTAGAGCGATATTTTGTGGCATGTCCTCGGGGTTGAGGCTGATAAGGCTGCCGGAAATATCCGTGCGTTTGCCAACGCGGATGCGGTGCGAGTTAAGTCGAGCGCCGGCACCCCTGGTTGCTATGAATTCTTCGCGCAGAAGCGGGCAGACGAGGATTGCATGCTGAACTATGCCGTCGATTTGACAGGCCAGTGATACACCAAATTGTGTATAGCCGGTGGCGAAATTTCTATTGCCTAAAAGGGGGTCGATAAGCCAAACGATATCTTTATTCTCTCCCTGTTTGAAACCGGAGGCGCGGGAGTGAAGGCTGTGCTCAGGGTGGGCCTTTTCTAAATGGTAGAAGATCGTTTTCTCGGCTTCTAAATCCATCGAGGTGAGGAAATGAGCAGGATCGTCGTTGATGATCTTGATTCGGTCGAGACGGTCGCTGCTGTGTGCTATTGCTTCGGCCGCATCTCTAGCGGCTTGAAGCGCGATATTTAACAAGGGATGCATTGCTGAATTCCTGAGCGTGCTAACAGGCGTCGGACTGTTAGGGAACAATTTATGGCTGATGTTTAGAGTAATTGCTACGGCACTGTAGGAGGATTCTTGGGGAATTACTTCCGCGCGCGAAAAGCGCTACAGCCACCGATATTCGGGGCTATGATAGCAAACAAAAGAAAGGGAAAGGAAACTATTACAATCTGGAGTGCCTCCTTAGCCTGAATTTACCCGCAGAATGCCCGCGATACGGGATCTATCCTGCTATAATTCGCCGCTCTTTATTTACGAGTAGCGACAGCAAAATGTTTGATTTCAGTCGGGTCTGTGTAGTTTTAGTGAATACCTCTCATCCGGGAAATATCGGRGCCACCGCGCGWGCGATGAAGAATATGGGYCTGAGTAAATTAAYTCTAGTTSMGCCTCAAGACTTTCCTAGCGGAGTAGCCGTGGGGAGGGCCGTTTCTGCCGTCGATATCCTCGACAATGCYCGTGTGGTCTCGACTCTRCAGGAGGCTGTKGAGGACTGCGGGCTGGTCATCGGAGCAAGTGCGCGYTCTCGTAACATTCCCTGGCCGATGGTTTCGCCGGAGCAGTGCGGACAGAAGGCAGTGGCGGAGGCGTCAGCGAACAAAGTGGCTCTGGTATTTGGTAGGGAAGATGCGGGGCTGAACAATGAGGAGCTACAGCTGTGTCATTTCCATGTGCAAATTCCGGCAGATCCGGACTATAGCTCATTAAATTTGTCAGCAGCTGTAATGGTGGTTTGTTATGAAGTACGTAAGGCAGCGCTAGCCTTGAATGAGAAGCCGGCCTTGGCGGAGGATGAGATTTGGGATCAGGAGAAGGCAAATGGCGAACAGGTTGAACACTTCTATGTGCATCTTGAGAGGGTGATGACAGCCATTAAATTTCATGACCCAGAGAATCCGCGGCAGCTAATGCCAAGAATGCGCCGCCTGTTTAGTCGCATCAGAATTGATGTGATGGAGATGAATATCCTCAGAGGCATTTTATCGAATATAGAATTCCGGCTGAACAATGAGAAAAGGCTCGAGACCCAGCTAAAGGAAAGTAAAGCTGCTGAAGAGTCTCAGTCGTAAGCTCATGTAGAGCTCTACAAAGAGTTCAGGAAAGAGTTCAACAAAGAGTTCAACAAAGAGTTCAACAAAGAGTGTGGAAGTCTTTGACCATCAATACCAACTTCATTGGTCAATCAGAATTCAGGTCAGAAATTAATTTAAAGACAGGTGTAGTTATCTAAAGTGGCGAGACAAACTTTCTATTTCAGCGATGGGCCCTATTTGCAGGCAATGCAAGGCTTGCATGCGGCCCTGTCCGGCTCTGAGGCATTCGTTAAATTTATCGGACAGCCGCGAACGGGTAAGAGCGGTGTGTGTGAGAAGCTTGCCCAGTTCATGCGCCTTAAAGACTATCGGGTTATCTATTTTGATTACCCGGTAGAATCCCCCGATATGCTGCACAGCACGCTAACGAAAGAACTCGATATTCCGGATAGCTTTAATATTTTGAGGCATCTTGAGGACGCGTTGACTGAGCAGGGGGAGAAACCTCTAGTCCTCATTTTCGACGATGCCCATTTAATAAGTGATATAACCCTGATCGAAATTTACCGCTTAGCCGGTGTTCAAGTTGAACAGAAGCGTGTCATTAATATTGTGCTTTGCGGCGAGCCCGAATTAGAGAGACGACTAAACAGGAAGCAAGAATTCAATGCCCTGTTGCAACATGTATCTCATAACTTTTTGCTTGAACCGATGAACGCAGCTACTACTGCTAGTTTTCTGTCCGCCTATCTCGAGAAGATGGAGCTAGCAGGCTTGAAGTTGGAGCCGGCAGCGTTAAATCTGTTCACTAAGTCGTCCAAGGGCTTCCCTGGCCCAGCTTACTCGTTGTGCGAGCTGGTATTTGCTGCTCGTCAGGACAGCATCGAGCAGACTCCTATAACGAAAGCAGAGTTGCTGCTTGCGATTCGAAGTGCGAATAACGAACAGCCGATCTCTAGCAGCCTACTGAGAGAAGGGAATCGGTGGATGCTGTTAGCGCCTCTCGCCGCTGTTGTTGTAATAGCCTCGCTCGCTTTACTGGTGCGCCAGCTGAACCCGCCTGAGTTGCTCCTTGAAGTCGAAGAGGTGGCGACGTCGCCGTTCGGCCTCAATGAATTAGTTGTTGTAGATACTGAAAGCACCACATCGGCAAATGGCTTATCGCAAGTTGAAAATGCCGATTCTAGTGCGCAGCTAGCTGTGAATTCTTCAGAACTTCAAATTGATGAACCCAATGAAGAGCAGTCTGTGGGTGAGGAAGAGTTGCCGGTTTCCGACTCTGCTCTTGCTTTGGTCACGGCGCAGGAAATAGGAGTCTCGAATGAGGTTATTGTAGAGCCCCTGTTTGAACAGATGGCACTCGGTGATAGTGCTATGAATAATACTAACGAGCTGACGCTGTCGGTGATAGATGAATCAGCATCAAGCAGCGGCCCGGTACAGCTGGCAAGTGTAATCTTGACCAGGCCGATGCTCGCGCTTGATGATGATGAGATTGATATCGTGGATGAGATGGCCGTGGAGTTAGTAACGGAGACAGCGACGGAGATTCCGATATTAGAGCCAGTACCGCCTTATCAAGAGAACATTGTGGAGGCTGATTCTGTAGTTGC
>JAESUV010000103.1 GCA_016762975.1 Gammaproteobacteria bacterium
GTCAGTTGGCTCGCAATTCGACTCTTCTTTCGACTCCCTGAGAGCAACTTCCTCAAATTGCTCCCCGCTATCTACCATCCCTGCCACTATCTCCAATGGCCATCCCAAAACCTCATCACCCTGCCCATCGGGGTCACTAAGCATTCCCACTCGAAACTGACGCACAAGTAGCAACGCGTCTTGATCTGGATCGAACAGAAGCACGCCGACAGCAGGGTCTTTTAGCAGTAGCTCTCTCGTGAAGACTTCGCTCCATGCGCCTGAGAAAAGGCGATGACGAAGTTGTAGACGCTCTATTCGAAGAAAGCCATCATGCTCAAGAGACCTGGAAATTATTTCCACATCCTTCTCATCAAATTTTTTTGAATCTTGATTTCGTTCTTGAGTCATTAGATAGGCAGCTTAGCTTTCGATTACGTAGTGAAAAACACAGTGTCGAAAACTAAGCCACTCTTTGTATCGACTCCTATCTTGGAGAATACAATAGATAGGATTTGCAAAAAAATTTAGTCTTCGCGGCTGGTTACTTCCAAGAGGTGATAGCCGAATTGTGTTTTAACCGGCCCCTGTAAAGAGTTTATAGCGGCGCTAAACACGACTTCATCAAATTCTTTTACCATCATTCCTGGACTAAATTGACCGAGGTCGCCACCCTGCGCTTTTGAGGGGCAGGTGGAATGTTCTTTCGCTACATCGGCGAAATCTTCACCTGCATTTATTTTATCCTTCAATACGTTACATTCGTCTTCCGTCTGAACAAGGATGTGGCGTGCACTTGCTGTGGTCATTTTGCATCTCCTCTTATAATCTAGTCGAGCATTATGCCCCAAATGGTAGAGCGAGCACACAAAAATTCCGTCTTGCGTTATACTATTGCCTCGCAGACAGTCGGTCACAAACCACTGCAACTACCCTGTAAGCATGAACAGCGGAGCACCATTCCCGCTAGAGAATCAAGGCCCAACTATGCCATTGCCAGAACCTACCTCCCGGAAACACGTACACACACGCGCCATCGACTACCGAGGCTACGAGCGTGAAGACGGGCTATGGGACATCGAAGCACACATGACCGATAAGAAAACTTATCAGTTCAGCAATAATTGGAGGGGAGAAGTTCCCATAGGCGAGCCGTTACATGAAATGCTACTCAGAGTGACCATAAACGACGATTTTGTTATTCAAGATGTCGTAGCGGTGACTGAACACAGTCCATTCGAGATGTGTCCTAGTATTACTTCTGCCTATAAGTCCGTGATAGGCATACAGATGGGAGCGGGGTGGCGCAAGGCGATACGGATGAAAGTAGGTGGGGTGCACGGTTGCACACATCTGACCGAACTGCTGTTTCCTATGGCAACAGTTGCGATGCAAACAATCTGGCCACTACTCAGGCACAAAAAGAACAAAGCCGATTCCGATGTCGGTACTAGTGACAAACGGCCGGTTGTGTTGAATACCTGTCATGCCTGGTCAACCGATTCGCCAGTTGTTAAAGAAAACGCGAAAAAATACTACACTGGAGAATAAATGATCTGCTCGCAGTGACTACTCAAAGTTACATGAGATCAATCGAACTGCTATGAGCAATTGATAGAACAGAATAGATAATCTGCCCGCAGTAACTCTTCAAAGTTACAGTAGAGAAATCGAATCGCTATGAGCAAGTGATAGAACAGAACAGATAACCTGCCCGCAGTAACTCTTCAAAGTTACAGTAGTGCAATCGAACCGCTATGAGCAAGTGATAGAACAGAACAGATAACCTGCTCGCACTAACTCTTCAAAGTTCCAGCAAATCAACCGAAGCTCTCTAGATCAGCGGTAAAACAGTGGAATAACAACAGTTATTACCACACCTTCCCTGTCCTGCCTGTTTTCTGCGCGAATTTGCCCACCATGAAATTCGGTAATTAACCTGGCAATATGCAGGCCCATGCCCAGATGCGGTTGATCCTGTTTCTCTTGTGGCCGCACTGAGATCATCGATTCGAAGAGTCTGTCCTTCATTTCTTCTGGTAGATACGGTCCTGCGTTAGATACCTTGATGATTGCGTGATCACGCAGTGCACGGCTGAATACTGTGATCGGCTGATCTGCATAAGAAAATTCAACGGCATTTGCGATTAATTTATCTAACAACTGTGCTATGTATTCTGGCACGCCGTCAATAAAAATTGGCTGCGGACTAATATCAAGATCAAATCGAGTCTCGGGATAGGCCAACTTGTATCCCTCCACGCATCCCGGAAGAACCTTGCTCAGTTCAATCTTCTCCTTTTCAGATGTTTGTAGCATCTGCTCCAGCCTCGTTGCCTCGCTCATGTTAGTGAGAATTAAGTTTAGACGGCTAATGCCTTCTTCGGCGCGCTCAATATAGACTGCCGACTCCTTATCTAACGCGGTAAGACCAAGGTTCTCTAGAGAGGAGCGCACCACAGTTACTGGTGTACGTAGTTCATGAGATAGCCGAGAAGACATATTCTCTAGATAGTCCGTGTATTGCGTTAGTCGCTCAACAATAGTGGAGAAACTACGCGACAGATCGCCGATTTCATCCGAGTTTCGCGTTGCGATAATTGTGTTCTGTATTCTACCCGTCTCCCCAATAATACCTTCAGCCTGATTTCTCAATGACCGAATGCGCGAAGAAATTCTCGAAGCGGAGAAAAACAAACCGAGTGTTACAATCAACATCACCGCAAGCATAGTATTGAACAACATTTCCATCGCTTGGTTTCGAAATGTTCGGAGGCCATTCATATTTTGGTCTACCACTACTGCACCCATGATCTCGCCGTTAGCCAATATCGGATGCGCCGCCTCTAACAGGCGCGTATCGGAATCGGCGAGTGTACGAAACTGCGTTGTGGCCTCACCGCCGAGCGCCGCACTAATATGCGCGCCCTCCCGTGTCACCTCTGAATACAAGTCATCGATAAAATTGTTGCTAGGCTTGGTCAGAAACTGATAATAGAGTGGGTTCAGAATTTTGTTCTGCATATAGAGCCAGTACTTATTAGTAGGAGCCTCATCTGTTGCCGAGGTGAGCAATAACCCGGTTGCTGACTGAATATCTCCCACCGATTGAAGTACTCTTCCATTCCTATCTACAACCTGGATACGCGAGTTGTTGTGCCCCATTCCAGCCACGATCCTATCGATCTCAGGCGTAGGTAAACGCAGAGACCCAAGCTGCTCCACATCAGCTACTCGGTAGGTTGCCACCACTTTATTCACGTACCGCTGGTTCTGATCGTCTACATCGAAGATGGCGAAGCCTAACCGATCTCCCAACATATCCATGGGAATYTGTAGTTCGATCACATAACCGTCAGTCGATTCGTACCACTGACCRCTGATYCTGTCTTCGTGAATCGGATTGCTGTATCCGTCCTCCACCTGAAACGGATAGAGAAACTCTGGTTCATGAGGGGCTATTACATAACGCTGGATCGCATTTCCATCTTTCGACAGCATGGTAATTTCTAAGAAATCACTGCGGTGCACGCTGAGCGCATCGCGACTACGATAGACAATTTCATCGTCTACTASTTTGAAGTAGGCATACAGCGAGCCRTTGTGCTCCCCGACCATATTACGAAAGCTTAGCGTTTCATCCYGACCGTAATAGCGAGAAGGGTTCAATGAAGTGCGCAGCTGATCCTTGTCACCGAAMTSMRCWWMKTATTGCTGGTACTCATCCCAGTCAGTCAACGTGCCATCGTCCAGCGAAAGCGCGGAGAAGATCGGATAGACGTAGAGATCTTCACTACGCCTAGCTGGYCTATAACTTCCTTCATCGAAAAGCTCTGGGCGCTCATTAAGCGCTGTTGCCAAAGCCTGAGCTGTACCTAGGACAATTTGCTCCTGTCCACGCCTGAGCACTTGTTCCATTTCTAGAATATATTGATAACCAAGCCAGGGTATGACCAGCAGAAAGCTGGAAAGAAATACTAGCTTGAATCGAATACCAAATGGRTTTCTAAAYGAAAAGCTCATAATGAAATATTCTGATTAAGTTYATGAGTACTAGACACAGTTCTTGTGAAAGACRGGGTGCGTGCTGCTGCAAAGCACTTTCTTGGCAGGTCTGCCAGCAGAATAATTGTGTCTCGATCGTTGCTGCGAATTCCTGCGCTCACGGCGTTAATGCATCCACGCTTGTCATYGCRARATARRCTRAAATTCAGGATGGCCATAGACTTRAKCAAAGGTTCTCTAATTCGTGTTTTCGGGCGTGATATTCCARCGATAGCCCATTCCATAAACMGTCTCTATGCAATCAAACTGTTTATCAATCTGCATGAATTTTTTACGAATTCTTTTTACGTGCGAGGTAATCGTGCTGCCATCAACAAATATTTTCGACTCTTGCATTAGTACCTGACGGCTTTTTACATGGCCCGGAAATTTGGCCAAGGCATGAACCATCCAGAATTCTGTTACCGTTAGCGCAACTGGCTGCCTGTCCCACTGAATTGTAAGACGACTGATATCCAATGAAAGCTTTCCTCTGTGCAATAAACTTTCCGGTGAGGGAGGCAGATCGATCACATCTAGTCGACGAAACAACGCCGCAATTCTAGCCGTTAGATGCGGCAGACTAATATCCTTTGTCAGATAGTCATCCGCTCCCATTCGCAATCCACTTACTGTATCGAAGTCATTGTCGCGCGCCGTAAGAAAGATGATAGGTAATGTGTCTGAAAGCGAACGCAACGCCTGACACAAAGTAAAGCCGCCATCTATCTCATTCTCCAAACCGATATCGATAATCGCTAGACTCGGTAAGCGAATATCAAATGCAGCCATTGCATCTTTTCGATTCGCGAATGTTTGTACCTCGTAGCCTTGCTTACGCAACACATCCGCGTAGTTCTCTCGAATTGCAGCCTCGTCCTCGACTATCGCTATTCGCCTACTCATTTCGCTCTCTTTCTATACATGCCAATCTCTGTAAGTCATTGTAGATAAAGGATTTAGGGCGACTATACCGGAATTCACTAATTAATCAGAGCGACAATACTCACTCTGAGGCAATTGCCATGATTCTGCCATATTTAATCACTACATAGCCTTTTTCCGCGCCTCTAGTAGCAATAACCGTTCTGTTTAATACACTCACTGACGTCACGAAGCTAGAGCCATCGGGACATTCCAAAACCGCGCACAGTGAACATTAGACGTCACTAACCCTAACTTTGTTCCACCTAAAAACAGGATTATCGAAATGATTAAGCAAATCTCTCTCGCCCTCATATTCACGCTCGCTTCWGCTACGGCTGYTGCCGATTCGCGACGTGCYGACTACCAAAACCCACCATCGAAAGAAGAAACCACTGGAGCMCTTAGCGGCGCCATTCTTGGCGGCTTCGTTGGCGGCCCCCCAGGCGTCATTGTGGGYGCAGCCTTCGGTGCATTATTCGGTGARGGRTGGCGCGCGAAGTCGARTCTCGKCRAGCTTCARGCAAACCTCTATGAAARCCAACTACGCTTGGCCGCATTGCGAGAGGAAGCTCAAAYTATRSAGGCCAAATATCAATTGGCCGAACAGCGACTCACCGAGCTTTCCMGCAATCGCSCTCGAACCTACCCTGCAAATMTGCAGTTGCCAACTGCTCCCTGCTGCGACAAYACGGTACTTTCTCTGAATTTCCGCAGTGGCTCCAGCGCAATAGAAAARCACTACGAAGAACAGTTAACAAGCCTAATCAAGATCGCGCAGCAGATGCCAACAGCACGTRTCGAGATCACCGGCTATGCRGATCGAAACGGYAATTCAGAATTGAACCTTAAGCTTTCACGTGAACGCTCGAATTCAGTGAAGCAATTTCTYARTAGTAGAGGCATTCAAAGCTCTTTCATTAGGACARTTGCCCACGGGGAAACAARRCCGTTACATCCCGCACAAAATYTCGAATCCGATTTTTTTGATCGTCGAGTCATCGTTCGTCTTCGCGATAACAGCAGCTCGATGCTTACACAAATCCCGGATGGCGAATGAGCCACTTAAATCAAACTTCTAATGATTCAGCTAGAAGGTAATTCGGAGTTATAACAATGAACGCTCTTAGATTGGTAATTGGAGACAAAAATTATTCTTCGTGGTCCATGTGCCCATGGCTCTTGCTCAAGATGTTTGACGTGGATTTCGAAGAGATTCAGGTTACCCTATATCAGGACAATACAGCAGAAAAGCTAGGGCCTTATTCTCCCTCTTTGAAAGTGCCTGTCCTCTTGCATCGGGAGATAACGGTCTGGGATTCCCTGGCGATCTGTGAATACATTTCGGAACAATTTATACATGGCTCAGCATGGCCGGCAAGCCCAAAACGGCGTGCGAGTGCTAGGTCTGTTAGCGCCGAACTTCATTCTGGATTTCCCCATCTAAAAAAGAAGTGGCCACTGAATTGTAAGACCTCATTTAAACCCAGGCCATCACCTGAACTTCTAGATGAGATTGCCAGGATTGATGCGATATGGAGCTGCTGCCGCCGAAAATTTGGCGAGAACGGCAATTATCTATACGGACGCTTCTCAGTTGCTGATTGTATGTATGCACCTATCGCTGCCTGTTTCGATATCTACGGGGCAGATCTCAGCCATGACGCCCACACCTATATGCAGACACTACTGGACAACCCTTTCGTGCAGAAATGGATAACTCTAGGGCGCAGAGAACAGGAACCTATGAAAATAGCCTACGCCAGCAGCGCTTAGGCTACTGAGGTTCAATTCGAAATCACACTGCCGCGCCTCTTTTGTACAAGAATTGTAAAGTAGGCAACTACAGAGCCGCTCATAACGGCGGCATTGCTGCCGATAAAGCTGTGCAAGCATATTTATTTTAGGTACATCGTGTCCGCCACTGACGTTATCCAATTCTGGTTTGAAGACATTGAGCCGAAGCAACGATTCATCAAAGATCTTGAGTTCGATGAAGTGCTTCGGACCAAGTTTGGTGAGATCCATCATCTTGCATCACAGGGCCTTCTCTATGCCTGGCGCGAACACCCCTTAGGTGCACTCGCAGAAATACTAGTATTGGATCAGTTTTCTCGGAATATGTTTCGCGACACCCCGCAA
>JAESUV010000251.1 GCA_016762975.1 Gammaproteobacteria bacterium
TTGTGCGAAGAAGCACGCCATTGCACAATAGATCTGGGCGGGTATTTCGTTAGTTACTCCCACTTCTTGAGCATTTATCCGAAGAACGAATTCTTTCAATGCTGGAATTTTTCCTTCCGCGTAAGCATTTCGCAACTGATTTCTTGTTTCCTCGTCCGTTCTTTCTGCAAAGGCAGAGAGAGCACTGCTCACCAACTGCCTCGCTTCGTTTGGGTTTTTCATATTTGTTGGATCAATGTCCAGAGGCAGATATCCATCGTGAACTTCAGCCCTAAATTCTTTGAGCTTTAGTCCGTAGTTATACAGTCTTTCCTCAAGTGAATTTATGCTTGTAGTGAGGTATTCAACTGTACTTCTCTTCTCACATCCCACAGATAGGAAAACCGACGAGTTTATGATGAGTATCTTCGTGTAGATCTTGCCGCTACCGAATTCGAATTTGAAATCAACRCCACAGTCTGWTTCGTCGAATTCTTTTTYCCCTGCTAAATTTTTTCTAAAGAAACGGATACTTACAGATTCAACTTGGTTTCTATAGAGGACGGGTAGTTCYGCTAATAGCCGATAGGCGTGTTGTTGCAACTCTTCTTGAGCTYTATTGCGAAGATTCGCCAGGTTAGYGTACTGSTCTTCGACTTCACGAGTGAATYTCCCAAGAAAATCCAYATCGCTGCTTAGATAGAGCATCATCCCAAGTCCCTGCTGGTATTTCATGCCGGCAGGGACCCGTCGAATTGAGCTTCTYTGYCCCTCTAACGARTCTGCTATCTGCTTAAGTAGRCTTAACAGGTCTYCGKTTGGRATATTTKTATCCGAGSTTCTGCGTACAAGTAGRCTGCTACYTAGCARCGAGTTTTCAATCAGCTTYGGATTCGTCAAACCACCTGCYCGAATTATTTTATTTCTCAGAGAAYTTATGAGCAGGGCTATRGCTGGCGGTACGGGGGAGGAAGGASCTTYGTGCAACAGGCYTATTARATTGGTTAGGCTGGTATTGATGTTTCGATTTGCRGMYGGASAATTATGTAAGAAYTTATCCGACAGAATCACAGAAGAYGCAGCAGTATTTCCTACATTWTTGGATGYGCGAGAAATAATTGAAAAYTCAAGTTGTGGTGAGACGCCTGARAYTTTCAGTAGCAATGATTCGCCTTGAGCAAGTTGTAAGCTGGTAGTTACTTGGTAATTTYTKCCCGCAATATTGATGCTKGGGTTTKYTCGATTGCTATCTRTAACTCGGCCCTGAGTGATCTKCCCGAGCTTCCAATCGCCRCTATGRCTGCCTATCCGTGCCGTGTTCAGCGYGGTGAGAAYTGGTATTTTCAGAGTCACCTRGAATTCCTTGAGAAAYAAAGTGGCTTCACTGGACATACTACGACGCATGAAACTCTATCCTTAATCGAATTTAAAATGATCACTGGCATAGTAATTGCTCCTTCACTACCTAAAGAGCGATTTGTGATTTCTTAAGTTGCTTGAAGAGCAGCAAAATCAACCCGTAGCGCCAGTATTGGGACCGGACTGTCAAAAAAAGTACAAGGTAAGGAAATGACGTTGTCATTTCATTGACTGGTCCGAACATAACGATCACAGCATTAATGATAGTTGCCAAGAAATAATGAGAAGTAGAAAAAACGCCAGAAAAACAGGTGCCGAGAAAGCGGCCCAGCTCCTCATGGTTATGGGAGAGCAAGGTGCGGCTAGCGTACTGAAGCTTCTTCGTACCGATGAGGTGCAAAAAATAGGCGCCGAGATGACCTATATGGGTGAGATGAGCACGGATGAAGTAAATCTAGTGCTTAGTTCATTCCTAGAGCAGTGCTCAACAGATGACTCTATAAGCATAGAAGCGGGACGCTATACGAAAGAAGTATTGATTCAGGCTCTAGGAGCGGAGGCTGCTGAAAGAGTCCTGGAGAAGATCACGCTCGGTGGTAATACCCGCGGTCTAGATTCTCTCAAGTGGATGGAGCCACAGCTAATAGCGGGGATCATTGAGAATGAGCATCCTCAGATACAAGCAATTGTAATTTCCTACTTAGGCGCGGAATTATCCGGCGAAGTTCTTACCTACCTTCCGGAAAGCTCTGTTGTTGAAATCTGTATACGCATGGCGGAGATGGAGCCAATAGATCCAGCGGCCTTGGAGGAACTGAATTCTTCCTTGGAGAAGCAGGTTGAAGGCGTGGTGTCGAAGCAAAGCTCCGAGATGGGTGGAGCGAAGAACGTTGCAAATATTTTCAATACTCTCGAGAAGAATTTCGAAGAGAGCATCATTAGTAAAATTTCGGAAAATAATACTGAAACAGCAATGAGAATACAGGAAGAGATGTTTGTGTTCGACGACCTCAAGAAAATACCGGACAAAGATTTTCAGTTGGTTCTTCGTGAAGTGGCAACCGATATTTTGGTTCTTGCCCTAAAGGGTGCTGATAAGGGGCTCGAGGAGAAAGTACTTCGAAACATGTCTACGAGAGCGGCAGAAATATTCTCCGAAGATATGGAGAGCCTCGGTCCAGTGAAAGTAACTGAGGTAGAGACTGCGCAGAAAGAGATACTCGTAGCAACTAAGCAGCTGGCAGATTCGGACAAGATTGTATTGAGTGTCGATTCTGGCGCGATGATTGGATAAAGAAGAGAGCGGGTAATCGTAAATGAGTGATGTTTTATCAAAAGAGGAAGTCGATGCACTTGTAAATGGAGTGCCTGGTGATGAGGAAGATTCTCGAATCGTAACCATCGACGACTACGAATTGTACGATCTAACTAGTGGCATGCACCGGGCTAAGGGCTGGGCGCAAGAAGTTAAGATTGTGGATGAGCGGTTTCGTACGAACTTGAGTATAAATCTTCTGGCGCTACTTCACCGAAGTGTCGAAGTGAAACGCAAAGAAATATTGATCTCAAAATTTGATGCCTAYTCCAAAGAAATYTCGGTTCCTTCRAGCATAAACGTCTATGCGCTTACCGGRCTCATCGGRTTCTCCGGGATAGTGCTTGAYGCCAAACTGGTTCACGCCCTTGTTAACGCTTTCTTTGGGGGAGGTTCAAGGAATAGTGATATTGGYGACAGAGATTTTACACACACCGAGCAGCGAGTGGTTAAGCTAATTTTGAGGACCATAATCGCTACTATCAAGGCGAGTTGGAAGGAWCTTTCAACAGTTGAATTTATGCACGTAGAGACAGAAGTGAATCCACTGCATCTCGCGTCCTTTGCAGAGACTGATGTGCTTATGATTAGGCCATTCTCCGTTGAATTCGCCGGTGGCGGAGGGGAAATCCAACTGATTATGCCAGGAAGTGGCATCGACGCAATTTTCCGGCATAAGAAACTGAATGAAATTCAGGAGAATTACTCTCCTAGAGAAACCATGAAGAGTAGAGCGCTGACATTCCCTGCGGATGTCACGGGCGAACTAACTGGGGCAAGACTAACGATCGGCGAGATATTTCGATTGGAAGAAGGGGACATAATCTCTGTTGATTCACCAGAGCAGGTAGATGTGAAAATTAATGGTGTCACGAAATTCAAAGCGACCATGGGCGAGATCGATGGGAAGGCAGGACTGAAGATTCTCTGCTAAGAGTATTGCATTGTGGCTGCTGGAATACAGAAGGAATAAATTTTGAGTAACAACCAAGACAATAATTCGAACGGGGTGGATGTGAAACTCTCAACTCAAACACACGGAGCTGCGACTGTTTCTCCGTTTGACAATGCATCCGTCAACGCCCTAGATGGAGAGACAGGTACAGTACCCTTCGCAGACTTTGGTTCGATATCAAATTCTAAAGCGCTGGTTCCTACCAACGCTCCTGCAGCACTTACTCTCAATTCCATGCTCGATGTTCCCATTTCAATTGTGTTCGAGGTTGGTAGAACAACAATATCGATTGCCCACTTGATGGAGCTTCGTCAAGGATCTTTCATTGACCTTCGAAATGTTTCAGTTGATGTGATAGATGTTTTGGTGGACGAAAAAATTGTAGCGGAGGCTGAGGCGATATCGCTGCAGCAGCGTTACGGCGTCCGGATATCGGAGATCATACGTTTGCCTATTAGTGAGGAGAATGACGATGCGAGCTGATGTGTCTGTGTCCAATTTTCGGGAATCTCTGCGCAGAAAACTCAAGCTGTTGATTGTGACAGCCAGTATATCGCCCGTGCTCGTATTTTCCGCTGAATTCGGGTCTGAGATCGAGGACTACTCATCGCGAAATGCCGCGCTTACCAGCAGTATTCAGAACAACTACGTCCTACAGGTCCTGCTTTCCCTTGTATTGGTCGTCGGAGTAATAGTGTTGCTTTCTTTCCTATTGAAGAAAATTAATTTTCAGGCGCGCACAGGAACCGGTGCGGTGCGCATTCTGTCAGTAGTCTCCATAGGTGGGAAAGATCGATTGCTACTAGTAGCGGTAGGTGAGGAACAATTGCTGCTTGGGTCTAGCCCGGGAAGTGTGCAGAAACTCCATACCTTGASTAAGCCAATTGAYCCTRCTTCCAGTTTYGGRCCTGTTGTCGAGGAAAGAAMTTTTWTGTCAGTGTTGWRYTCARTRAGRCGAGGCCAGCAATCATGAAGAAAGCTTCCTTAYTAGTCTTAGCTCTAGCCSTGCTGACWCATGGTRCTGCGTTTTCTGCGACTTCYGACATTACACTGCTGACGTCACAGGAAGGGGCCGAYGGGCAGCAGACCTATAGYGTSAGTCTGCAGATTCTCTTGTTTATGTCACTGTTATCMATGTTGCCAGCAGCAATGATGGCAATGACTTCATTCACTCGAATTGTGATTGTGCTTGCAATATTRCGACAGGCACTAGGYATGATGCAGACGCCTTCGAATCAAATAATTATAGGCATCGCGCTATTCACAACATTCTTCATTATGAGCCCCGTGTTCGAGTCATCTTTCGAGAACGGTATTAAGCCGTATATGGAGGATGCTATCGATTTCGATAGTGCACTAGAGAAAACTACAACACCGTTTCATGGGTTTATGACTAGCCAGGTGCGTGACTCCGATGTGGCCCTGTTCTCCGATATGGCAGGATACGAATCTTTCGATTCAGTAGCAGACATTCCTTTTAGAGTTCTTGTTCCAGCCTTTATCACTAGCGAGTTGAAGACAGCCTTTCAAATAGGCTTTCTGATTTTCATTCCTTTTCTGGTTATAGACTTAGTTGTATCGAGCATTTTGATGTCTATGGGGATGATGATGCTCTCCCCAATGTTAATTTCACTGCCATTCAAGATCATGTTGTTTGTCATGGTCGATGGCTGGACGCTGGTTCTCGGAACCTTAGCGGCGAGTTTTTTTGTAGCCTAGGAATAGGCGGGAGTATTTATGACAGAAGATATGGTGTTACAGATAGGTGAAGATGCCCTGTTTCTTATCGTTTCCTTAGCGGCGCCGCTTCTGCTGTCTGCATTGTTTGTTGGTTTAGTGGTTGGTGTTCTACAGGCAGTAACTCAGATTCAGGAGCAAACCCTTAGTTTTATCCCAAAATTAATGGCGCTAGTCGTTGCGCTAATTCTTATGGGGCCCTGGTTGTTGCAACGTTGGATAACATTCACTCGGGATCTGTTTATGCAGATTCCTAGCTTGATTGGATAATTAGAATTGATAGTCCTGTGAAAAAAATGGAATTCTCTGCAAACGAAATGATTGGATGGGTTACGGCTTTCTACTGGCCGTTCCTGCGCATTGGCGCCTTGTTCATGGCTGCACCGATTTTCGGTGCGCGTACTGTGCCCGTGCGCATCAGAATAATCTTGGCTTCGCTTATAACCATTCTTCTTTATCCCAATATGCCGGATACGTCTTCTATAGATCCGTTAGGCGCAGAAGGAATCATAATCGCGGTTCAGCAGATTCTGATTGGTGTTCTCATGGGTATGACCTTGCACATTATGTTCGCAGCACTAGTCATGTCGGGCATGATCTCTGCGACAACAATGGGCCTAGGTTTTGCGTCCACCGTGGATCCACAGAATGGAGTGCAGGTAACCATAATAGGTCAGTACTATYTGATAATTGCCACACTGYTGTTTCTRTCTCTYGACGGRCACTTACTCCTCTTGAAGGTGTTAGCAGATAGTTTCGTMGCGATTCCYCTGAACGAAGGTTCACTGCCGATGCAAGTACTCTGGAATCTCGTAGTTTTCTCRTCCGAGATGTTTCTTACCGCGTTGYTGATTGCSCTGCCCATTATGGTAGGCGTTCTAYTGGTTAATCTCGGTCTTGGTGTRATTACTCGTGCCGCTCCGCAGTTGAATATWTTTGCCGTGGGATTCCCGGCAACTATGCTWACAGGGTTCGTTCTAGTGCTTCTTTGTCAGCCACTACTTGCGCCATTGTTAATGGACCTRTTCTCCAMTASTTTCGATTTTTTGCGACTTAACCTGAACTGAGATTGAGAGTATTTAATGGCAGAGAATAGCGCACAAGAGAAAACCGAAGAGGCAACTCCGAAACGGAAGCTTGATTCTCGTAAGAAGGGTCAGGCGCCACGTTCGAAGGAACTACAAACGTTCACGTCACTATTGGCGGCAGGATTCGCAATGCTGTTATTTGGAAAGAGTATCGTTAATAGTCTGACAACCACTCTTCAGGAAAGTCTTTCCTTTGAGCGTGAGCTTGCATTCAGTGAATCGGTACTGCCGATGCAGATGTCATCAGCGGCTGAGGAGTTTATTATTCTGTTGGCGCCGCTGTTTGTGACACTTTTCATTGCTAGCATGATGAGTTCGATGGTCTTGGGTGGATGGATCTTTAGTTTTTCGCAGGTGCAACCTAAATTCGAACGGCTGAATCCACTTAAGGGTTTGGCAAAGATATTTTCTATCAAGTCTTTGATTGAATTACCTAAGTCTATAGGTAAATTTACACTCGTCGCTGGAGCGGTGGTGATTGTACTGAATCTCGCGCTTGAAGACATTTTCGCGTTATCTCTGCAACCAATAATGTCTGCCTTGAGCTCCGCAGGGATGCTGATGATCTGGTGTTTCTTTGGATTCAGTGCAGTTCTCATTGTGGTGGTGGCGATCGATGTTCCGATGCAGCTT
>JAESUV010000252.1 GCA_016762975.1 Gammaproteobacteria bacterium
ACGGTTGTACGCTTACGAAGATGTACTAAAGAGGAATCGCCATGTTTTATAATCCGTCAGTAACATTAAGATCGTCAGTTTTAACGTTGCTACTTGCTTTCACGCCTGGCGTGCAAGCGGCCAGTGATGATATAGAGCGCGAGTTCGATGTGGCTGCGAACGGTACGCTCAGCATTGAGAGTGATTCCGGCTCAATCGAAGTGCGTACCTGGGAGCAGAATAGCGTAAGGGTTCTTGTGCGCAATCCTCGCGGATTCGAGGTAGAGATAATTCAGCGCGGGAATGATGTAAGTGTCGTTGCGGATTCTCGAGGCCGATTTTTCGGCATTGGTCGCTCTTCTATCGGATTCACCGTAGATGTTCCGATTCAATACAACGTGAGCCTAGACACAGGTGGCGGTAAGATCACGGTAGAAGATATATCTGGAGAGGTCGAGGTCGATACGAGTGGTGGTGGAATCGATATTGGCATCGTTACCGGTGGTGATGTGAAGGCCGATACTTCGGGTGGCAGTATTGTGATTCGCGGAGCGACAGGCGATGTTGATGCGGATACCTCTGGTGGCAATATTACGATAGGCAATGTTGTGGGGCAGGTCATAGCCGATACCTCTGGCGGTCGCATCAAAATCGGTGACGTGCAGGGAGACATCGAAGCAGACACCTCTGGAGGCAGCATAGAAGTAGGCGAGAGCACTGGTCGGGTGCATCTCGATACCTCGGGGGGTAGCATTCGAGCGGGATGGGCAATGGGTTCTATCGAAGCTGACACCTCGGGGGGAAACATCCATCTGGCGGGTAGCGACACACGAGTCAAAGCCGACACCTCTGGTGGCAACATCGAGATTGACGCCGCGAATGGGCCGGTCATCGCTGATACCTCTGGTGGTAATATCACGGTACGCAATGCGACAGCATCTGTCCACGCCGATACCTCGGGTGGCAGAATCGAGGTAGATATTACGACTACCACAGGCAGTGTTAACGGAAATATAGATCTAGATACAGCGGGCGGGGATATTATCCTGCGTGTCCCATCCAACTTTCAGGCGAGCATCCATGCCACGCTGGACGTCTCTAGAAGATCACGCGGCGACTACCGAATCTATACCGATTTCCCATTGACTATTCAGGAAGACAATGGCGACATCATAGGCAGGGGTGATATCAATGGCGGTGGTGATTCGGTGTCACTCGAAACAAACAACAGTGACATCTATATTGAGAGCGTTAGTTACTAGTTAGCTACTAGTTAGTTAGGTTTCGAGCTTCAGCACGCACAAAAAAGGGGATCAAACTGATCCCCTTTTTTGTGCCGTTTCTTATTCAAAGCCCCGATTCTTAATCCAAGTTCTAAATCCAAGTTCTTTGAATTAGYTCTTCCGGGATCTTGTCTTTAATTTTCTCGTGCAGTTGTGGCAGCTTCGACCAGTGCAGACCCTGCTTATAGTGATGAGCAGTATGGTAGCCGAGATTRCCGGTAAATAAGTTAWACCARCGATTGGTRTTRTTAAATGATGCYTCRAAYTCWTTGTCWGTRTTCARGCCRGCGTGATGAYCGTAGGTWGCCCAGGCTGTCATAWAYAGGCCTGWGATCAKRGGYARGMCGAATAGGAATARYSCRGSMRYKGGCTTRTAAACYAMCAAGCCKGCGAYAATCGCRAATGTAATAATTGAATAGAKRATGAARKCYCKCWKTTCCTTCRGGTGTTYCTTTCCWACTWGATAGCCKCGRTAGTARGCAGTYRCWGTGATSAWYARGCTGTATTCYATYTCKCCCATCWTKGTGCCGTCATCTCGCSTCCAGCGGCTYTCATCTTTTGTCTGRTCGAGAAARTKATKGTGATGYCCGTAATTATGATGCARYACCCAGAGATTRGTYGTYACACCGGTGTGCAGRGCATAGAAAAAYTCCATTACACGATTGGGAATTAGGGTTTTGAAWGTRGGWGCRTGCTGATGRTGGTGATTCCARGCGCAGAYCTGCGACTTGGGGAKGATCATCAGRARGAAATAGACWCCCAGWACATAGRSATTRCTGACTARAAAATAGARAGCAAAGTCCAATGCACTAARGCAAAGAATAAARAATACTGGCCAACGGTCTGCGGGGTTTTTAAACACTTGTAGGATTACTTAAATTCTTGTTYGATTTGTTGGATGACCAAGCTAGATGGCCAAGAAGAAACGGAGGTTAGCACATTATTTGGCTGGATTGCAGTAGCTTAATTGCTTAGATGTTGATCAGGGTCAGCTTAACAAGCCTGAGCTAAGATACAGCGGGGGGTAGCCGCATCAGGCGCTTGTTAACAGCAGAAGCAGGCTGCTCGCGGCTAGGTGTGAGGCAAGAACCCGTGGCCTGAAAAAGTAGAGACCGGCGAGCAGGGTGCAGGCAGCAACCACGCGGCGTTTAAATTCCAGCCAGCGCTCAAAAGCAATATAAGCCGTTGATTTTAAATAATAAATAGCAAATAAAATGGCAAACTCGGCACCGGCAATGTCGGCTAGCAGCACAACTTCTAGCGCGAAAGGCGCTATGGCGAGAATGATCATGATGTAGAGGATCTTCTTCAGTAGCGTGCGGTCTAGCTTCATAGGAGGCTTCCTATTCGTATCTCAGTGCATCGATGGGGTCCAGATTTGCCGCCTTGGCGGCAGGTAATATACCGAAGAGTACGCCAACAAACCCAGAAAAGCCCAATGCCAGGACTACGGACCAAAGGGGAATACTGGCCGGTGGAAACGAGGGGATGCTGCTGGAGATTAGCGTGCCGAGTCCATAACCAATTGCCAAACCGACCAGTCCGCCGAGTAGAGAAAGTAGTAGTGCTTCGATTAGGAACTGCATCAAAATATGATGACGTTTCGCGCCTATCGCCTTGCAGATACCAATCTCGCGGGTGCGTTCGGTGACTGAAACCAACATGATATTCATGATGCCAATGCCTCCTACCAATAGCGAGATACTAACGATGCCTCCGACGACATAGGTGATCATGTTGATCACCGTATCGAATGTTTCCATTAGTTGCTCGGCAGTTTGAATCTGAAAATCGTCATCTTCGTCGCTGTCTAGGTCATGGGCATTTCGCAGTAAGGTGGTGAGTTGTTGAGCTACAGTCTCTACGACAGCAGACTCACTCAGGCTCAACTGAATCTGAATATCGGTACGCGCCTGATTGCCTTGCAAACTGCGCATCGTGTTGTAGGGCATCAGTACAATATCATCCTGACTCTGGCCCATGATTTCTCCCTTGGCTTCCATCAGGCCAACGATCTTGAACCATTCGCCTCCGATATCGACATACTCGTTGACAGGGTTGTCCGGTAGATTGAGGTTCTCTCGAACCTTGTCGCCAATAACCACAATTCTCCTGCGCGTTAAATTGTCGCTCTGCGCAATAAACCGACCGATAGACATGTAGTTTTGCGAGACTTCCTGAAAGGCATAGGTGGTACCCATGATTCGACTGAAGGCGGTCTGGGATCCGAACTTAATCTGCGAGGCGCGATTGGCATAGAGAATRGGGGTAATAGATGCRACKCCTTCMGCGCGTCTTTCGATCATCTCCATATCTTCTGGCGTAAGCCTGGCGCGTATTCCCTTCATCTGGTCTTCGAAGGGGGTATAGGACTGAATGGTGAGGCTATTGGAGCCCAGTGAGGCGAAGGTGTCACCGATAAACGAGCTCATTCCCTGCGTGACTGAAACCACGGCTATAACACTGGCGACGCCTATTACTATGCCTAGCGTTGTTAGGAAACTGCGTAGTCCGTGGGCAATTATTGATGCTACGGCAGAACGTGAACTTTCTATGAGTGCGAAAAACATCAGCTGGTCACCGCTGCGGATTTAGTTGTACTGTCGTTAAATATCTTGCCGTCTTTCATCTCGACGACACGGTGGCAATGCTGTGCGATCTCATCTTCATGGGTAACCACGATTAGTGTGTGTCCTTCGGCATGGAGTTCATCGAACAATTGCATGATCTCGATGGTGGTCTGTGAGTCTAGGTTTCCTGTAGGCTCATCGGCGAGCAGGATGGAGGGGCGAGTAACGAGCGCGCGAGCGATGGCAACGCGTTGCCGCTGTCCGCCGGAGAGTTGATTGGGTAGATGATCAACGCGGTCGCCCAAGCCGACACGCTGCAGTACTTTCATCGCCATTTCCTTGCGCTTGCGATAACCGATGCTGCGATACACTAGTGGTTGCATYACATTGCCAAGAGCTGTTGCACGTGGCAATAGATTAAAGCTCTGGAAGATAAACCCGATTTCGAGGTTTCGAATCTCSGACAGCTCATTCGGGTYGAGGYTYTCCACGTTCTTGCCRTTCARGTGGTATTGACCRCTGCTGGGCTTGTCCAGACAACCCAAGATATTYAGCATGGTCGACTTGCCAGAACCAGAGGAGCCTATGAAGGCGAGGTAATCATTTTTTAKGACGTCAATATCGATACCGTCTAACGCCTTTACGACCTGGTCACCCATCTSGTAATACTTGGTAATGCCGTTAAGTTCGATAAGTGCCATAGTAGTNNNATTCAATTATTACGTAGAGTGGGCAATGTTKGCGCAGSCTTACTGAAGTTCGATRCGGGTGACATCGATYCTGTCGCCCTCCAAYAGATGTCGAAGCTCTYGGTCAGGGCCGACAATGATCTCAATATTGTCATCGATGTTGCTAATCAATTCCTGATACTCATCATCGGAAATRCCYACTTCTATCTTGGTTTTTCTAGCGATGCCGTTGTCGTTTACGAACACGAAATACTCGCTACGCAGAGCGGAACGATCTTCTTCGAAGATCACGGCCTGAATAGGAACGGCGATTACTTCCTGGTCCTGTCGTGTGAATATCTCGGCGCGACAAGACATGCCTGGACGAAGTACCACGTCGCCCGAGTCTATGATTTCGATCTTAACCGTGAAACTAAGTCCCTGTCGGCCCGGTGCAATTTTTGCTGT
Organism: Gammaproteobacteria bacterium; assembly: GCA_016762975.1. Lineage (GTDB taxonomy): Bacteria > Pseudomonadota > Gammaproteobacteria > Pseudomonadales > Pseudohongiellaceae > UBA9145. The sequence goes on from JAESUV010000252.1 coordinate 4,969, forward strand.
ATTCGCTATGTAGCGCACGATGCCTTGCATGGGTTGGTCGGGATAGGCGATAGCAACAATCTCCGACCTTTGTCCAATTTCGATGTTGGCAACATCGGCCTCGTCTACTAAGACCTCTGTATAGATACTCGCCGGGTTCGCGATCGTCATAAGCGAGGAGCCGGGGATATTTGTTGAGCTGGCAATGGCGGTTTCACCGACTTTGATATCCAGGCTAGTGATGACGCCGTTGATAGGGGAAACTATTCTGGTTTTGCTCAAATTATCATTTACTTGRTCTAGTTGCGCACGAGATTGMGCAAGYCTTTCTGTGGAAGATTTCAAATCGATTCGGGCTAGGTCTAACTGATTYTTGATGGTGTCGAACTSATCATCACCGATCATTYTKCGCTCRTGCAGRCTCTTGCTRCGCTCGAATTKTCTAGACARRTTCTCGATGCGRAYTTCCTGYCTTTCTATATCGATTGTRTTGATRCGCTCCGCAGCYTCGGACTGTTCTAATCCKGCGATGAARTTTTTGTCATCAACCTGTAGAAGCAATTGYCCCKCAATGACTGTRTCGCCTTCCTCCACAAATAACGCAGATACTTTTCCTATTACTTCGGAGCTGAGCATGACCTCTTCTTCRTGAGCAAGAAARCCCGAGGCGAGAATTGAGGGACTTATAACGCGCTGMGACAGCATGGAGACGTTAACTTCCTTCGCATCGGTACCAAACATTGTCCGACTAATAATAGGSAGGRCAATCACAGACCCTGCGAGGAGCAAGACCARTACCAATTTCTTTGCATTCATAGTGCGAATCCATTTATCCGAAAGTTATCGATTAAGCCACAAAYATAATAGCTCACAAGTTATAACGGTTCTCTACTCAYAGAGTTACAGGAAACRCGTTCGAAGCCCTCATTTTTGRGATTAAGTGAGTGCGACAAAGGCCCAAATCGAAGCAATGAGTAAATACGGTGTCGTTATTACAGCAAGCGCTTTGATGAGGCTCGACCCTTGCCACTGTTTATAGCCCATTGTAAGCAGGCCAATACTCCAGATCATGGCCAAATTGGAGAAGTCTAAAAGCGCGTTCAATGAGTTGTTATCAGATCCCATGCCTAAATTTCGTAAGGTTAACGGATTGAGCTCGGTAGCGCTTAATTGGCCATTTGGGCTCATCAGAATCGTCATCATCATTCCTGCTATACCTAAGAGCACGGGTAGAGAGGTCCAGCAGACTAAAGAGAACCATCTGCTAAATTTCTGTCCATCTCCTGTGAATGCGGAGATTAGTGCAAGGTAAGTTGATTGAAGTGTGTAAAAGACAAGAGTAAAGACCGTGCCGCCGACAACGCCGATTAACATGAACATATTCTGCGATAAAGAGAGCATTGCCTCGCGAGACTCTTCGAGGCGATCCTCAGGAATATTCTGAATGGCTAGAACATCGTCAACATACCAAGCGAAATCGACGATGCTGAAATACCAAATTAACGAAACAGCAGTGCCAATCAATGCCAGTGCTAAGGGAAATAATTTCGTGGGCCGCTGTTGAATTTCGGCGATAGCTTCGCTGGGGGCGACGAGAATATTAATTGCCGTATTGAACAGGCCGCTGGGCACGGTATCTTCAACTTCGATCGAATCAGCCATGGCCTTGTCCTGTAACGGATGCAGAGTGGCGTCAATGCCGATATTCTTAAGTATGCCGACCGGCAGTATTGAGCTGGCAGTTTTACATGCACTCGTTAAGTATATTGAGCAGAGTAGTTAGTAAGTATATGGGTCATGTCGAGAGGGTTTCAAGCACCTAGCAGTATTGATTGGTAAAACATTGATTTTCAGTTAAGGTAAAAGCGAGCTCAATGAGGGAAGGGACATGATCAGAGTCTTCTCACTATCACCGTTATTGGCAATAATTGCTCTAACTCTAAGCGCCTGTTCGTCATTTTCTTCGCCGCCTCAATACCGCATAACAGATCCTTCCGATTTGCTGGTCGATGCGTATTTTGTTGATGGCCTAGAAGAATTACCGTCGATTGATCAACCCAATCTGTTTGAGCTTCCCGCACGCTATCAA
>JAESUV010000104.1:0-5403 GCA_016762975.1 Gammaproteobacteria bacterium
TCACGAAGAAAATAATGACCAAGAGCCAAGTCGATCCATCGCTTATTAGCTTCTTGGGAAGCATGGTCGGCATGGTATTAAAGGTGCTGGTCTATATCACTGCCCTTAGCGTGCTCGGCATAGAGATGACTTCCTTTGTTGCAATTCTCGGCGCCGCAGGTTTGGCCATTGGTCTCGCCCTATCCGGTACATTACAGAACTTCGCGGGTGGTGTGATGATCCTGCTCTTCAAGCCCTATAAGATTGGTGATTTTATTGAAGCGCAGGGCTATACGGGTTCTGTAAAGGAGATTCAGATATTTATTACAGTTCTAACGACGTCAGATAACAAGACGATACTGATTCCAAATGGACCACTTGCGACAAGCTCGATAATCAACTATTCCACACAGCCGACACGGCGCGTAGGTTGGGAATTCGGAATTGCCTACGGCGACGATGTTGATAAAGCCTATGAAGTCCTGAACAAGTTGATCGCAGCTGATGAGCGCATCCTGAAAGATCCCGAGCACTTCATGGCATTAAAGAGCCTTGGTGATAGCGCAGTAGTTATTGTGGTTAAGGCCTGGGTTAAAGCTCCCGACTATTGGGGCGTGTTCTACAAGATGAACGAAGACGTCTACAAGACATTTGGCGATGCAGGCCTATCGTTCCCATTCCCACAAATGGATGTGCACCTAAGCAAAGAGTCTTGATCTGGTGGTAGACTCTAGAACACGAAGAAGAGAATTCCTGAGAATAGGAGAATGCCGAAGCTCAGAGTAACGCCGTAAAGAACAGTGGTCGTTATATATTTCAGCAGGGTTATGCCATAGCCCTGTTGAAAATAATATTTCAGGCTTAGGAAGAGATAGACCCACATCCAAATAGTTATGGCAGCTCCCAAAAAGCCGAACAGAGAATTTATAATCGGTATCTGACTTGCTTCCACCATGTCGGTAAGACTGGTAACAAATATCACAAATAGGATGAACGCGAGATTGTGCAATGTCAGCACAAGATGCTCTACATAGTAGTGTCCTGTTCGAACATAAATTAGCTTTTGAATGAGAGCCAATAGAGGGATCATCAACAATATAAACAGTGTGATGTATTCCAGATAACCCCGTGCAAATTCGCTTGGGTTTGCCAACACCGTATTCAGATTTGTTTCGGCCTGCGTGCGCATCACTCTGCGTAAGTTTGAGTTAGTCTGCTCGTCAACAAAGGGCAGGTTAATTCGATCGACAACGGCTAGGAGTTCCTCCAAGCCGTCGTCTTCCTCGCCAATTGCATTTAAGTCGCTCTCGCTGATGACACTAACTTCGCTATTCGTTCCCGCTGTGATGCCTTCTGTGGCCTTCTCACCGTTTGTATTGAGAGCCTCCTCAAGAGATTGGATCGAGGTGTAAAAACTGACCAGCAGAAAGAAGGAGACACTTATTACTAAGAACAGGCGTAGTGGCGCGGTATATCGAGTCTGCCTACCGCTAAAATATTCTCGACTCAGATAGCCTGGCTTGGTTATCAGGTAGAAAAGGGTTTTAACTGCGCGACCATCTAACTCAAATAACGATTGAACTGCCTCCCTGCTGAGCTTGAAGAATGGGCGTCGCAGATCCTTCGCTTCCTGGCCGCAATTCTCGCAGTAGTTCCCCCTGAGGGCTGTGCCGCAATTGAGGCAGGGCTCGGAGGCTTCGTTAAGTATCGGAGGGTTCGCCATAGCCCAATATTATGCCTTATATAGTTAAAGGCAGAACATAGTTAGAGGCAGAAAATAGTTAAAAGCGGAATTTTTTCTATCGGCAGGCTTATCTAGACCAGGTGATGAACAAGTTATAGCGAGGATAGTTAACTATCTTGGGGTAATAGTGCGTGCGGAGTCTAAAGCAGGGCATTCGGCAAGACTAAGCACGCGTTTTTACCCAGCATATCGAGAGTAGTGGGGCTGGCAGTCACAAACAGGCTGCCAGCTCAATGTAAGAGGGCCCATTTTTTGAAGAAGTTTAAACATAGTAAAGCATATACTTTATTATATATTGAAGTTAGAGCTGGCTAGAAAAGAGGAAGCTCTAGTCGAAGAAGCAGTCTGGATTCAGGCCACGGCGTCTAGCAGAGTCCCGCAGGGCATTTGCGGGGGACATGAGGAGTCGCAGCTCCGCCATTCGCGACGAAGGCGATGGGTGGGTCGACAATAACTCGGGTGGTCTAGGGCCGCCATCAGCGCTCATATTTACCCAAAGGTTGATGCTCTCCTCGGGATTAAACCCTGCCTCAGCCATGAGAAATACGCCGATGGTGTCCGCCTCGCTTTCTTGAGTTCTGCTGAACGGAAGGAAGATGCCATAGCGCGAGCCTAGGTCGAGAATTTGCAGTGTGGTATTTGATGCGCCGAAGATCTGGGCTGCTGCGACGCCTACATTGCGTAATGCCGATTGGCTGGCGCGCTCATTGCTGTGGTTGGCCAATACGTGTCCGACTTCATGCGCCATAACGGCCGCTAATTGGTGTTGATTGACCGCCACCGAGAATAGGCCATTATAAACACCGATCTTGCCGCCAGGCAGGGCGAAGGCATTAGCCTGTTCATTGTCGAATACGGTGACTTCCCAGTCGAACCGCGCTTGGTCTTCGCTATCCAGTGCGGCCACAACGTAGTTAGCTACGCACTGTACGTACTGAAGCTCTCTAGGGTTTGTAGTTGCGGGTATCTCTGCCTGCATTTCGCGGTAACTGCGAATGCCTTGCTCAGCCATGTCGGCATCAGAGTAGAGTACGACTTGCCGTCTATCTAAAGGAGAACTCGTGCAAGCCGCGAGTGACAAAAGGAGTGTAACGACTGCGCTAAATTTTCTCATGACTAGTAAGTAACTCTCATCTATAGGCGCGCGGACAGTAAGACCAAAAGGAATGCGGGGCCAATTTTCCGATGAGAAGTATAGCGCAGACAAAGACCGATCTAACTAAAAATTACATTCCTGMGCTTCGAGTTGAACACGAATCTCATTGCCYTGCTCGTCCACGATTCGCTCGAAGCAATTGCCTTCAAGGTCACGTAAGAGCCGACGTCCACTCGCAAYGSGAGCGGCAGTGCTTCGAGTCCGCGTTTGGTCCACATAGAYTATCTCGCGGSTACGMGTTGTTGGCGCAYTTCTATACACAACCGTCTCAACGTTTCTGGAGGAATACCTCGGAGCAYTAAATAGGGAGCCTAAGACTAGYCCRCCCAGAAAACTACCTGAATCATAGCCCCTATGCCGTGAATAATAAYTCCCGTAGGARAAATTAAAGCCRCTGCKATAATGCCTATTGGTGTTTCTRTAGTGTCGATCATGCTGGCCGTAATGATACGAATTCGCGCGCCTATGGCTACGSGCGTTGTTTCGGTATCTGCTGCCGTAGTTGTGCTGACYATAACTATGGTCGTTATAGCCGCGTCGATCTCTGCGAYTATCTGCTGATGCAGCTTGGCTGACTACCAAGGCASCAATAATTGAAAGGCTTAACAATACTCTCTTCAGAATCATAACATTCACCAACTCAATAAAATGAATAACGGACGAGCAGAACAAATAATCGTCTATGTTGAGAATACACCTAGAGAATGAATGCAAGCTGAACGCGTAAAGCGAGGAGGGCCTACAGCGAAGGAAGGGAGAGCTTGTCGATGATGGTGTCGTGCAAGGCTTTGGTTGCGGGGCCGGAAGCTTGATGATTGGATAGCATCAAGTGCATTTGAATAATTCGATCCATGCTSGGCTCGACAGGTATTCTCCGAAGGRTTCCTTGTGCTAGTTCATCCATGATCYAGTCTTGTGGGATAAATGCAAAGACAAGGCCGGAGCGAAGCAGCTTAATGCTGCTGGAAAAATGACTTACCGTCCAGCGCTGTTCTGCYTGCAACCATCCCGCGTCTTGTTCTCTRTGCGTGCCTGTATCTCTTAGMACTACTTGTCGCATGTTTCGCAGTTCTATCTCGGAAACGCTTTCGCTGTTTTTAACAAGAGGATGGTTTGCTGCGGCGACGGGTATCATCTTTACTTGCAGTAGTGGTGCGCCCCGAAAACCAGGAGGGATGTGGGAGCCGACYACAAGGTCTGCAGTTTTTTCGATGAGCGCCTCGGTGGTCCCGGAAAGACTCGTCTCTAGAACGCGAATTCGCGTGTGTGGAAATTCCAGTGAGAATTCATCGAACGCGCAGATTAGCGATCCAACTTCCATCAACACATCCACGGCGATGGTGACTTCAGACTCGAAGCCAAGGGCGAGTGAGCTAGCGACGGCTTCCGCCTGACTAGCCTGATTCAGCAGTTGCTCTGCATGGCGATACAGAATCCGCCCAGCATCAGTTATTACTGCCTTACGTCCTTCTAGAACCAAGACAGGTTGCGGTAGTTGTTCATTGAGTCGAGCAACAGCATAGCTGATAGAAGACTGACTTTTGTTGAGCGCTTCAGCCGCCATGGCGTAAGAGCCACTGTCGATTACAGTTTTAAACGTTAGCCATTGTTCGAGAGAGACGCGGGGGTTTTTCATATATCTATTTATTTGATGTTTTATGCGCATTAATAGCGTCAATAGATCAAATAATATGCCCTATTATGTGCTCAATCAAGGAATTAACCAATACGGCAATGGAGGACTACTATGAAAAACGTACTACGAATTACAGCAAGCATACTGGGCGAGGGGAGCGTGAGTTCCCAGTTGATGGAAGAACTGGTAACTAAGTTAGGTAGCGAAGAGGAGCTCAAAGTGACAGAGCGAAACTTCATGAATCAAGCGATTCCACATCTAGATGGACCCTGGTTAACAGCGCTATCTACGGCTGAGGCAGAGCGTAGTGACGAGCAGCAAGCCAAAGTCGCTTTCTCAGACCAACTTGTTGCTGAGCTTCAAGGGGCAGATACCGTAGTGATTAGTCTGCCTATGTACAACTTTTCCSTCCCTTCTATGTTGAAGGCWTGGGTAGATCATATAGCCAGGGCGGGAGTSACATTTAAGTACACYGAGARCGGCTCCRTYGGTTTATTAAARGGCAAAAAGGTGTATCTCGTTRCRGCGATRGGTGGAATACATGAGACCAGTGCAACGGATTTTCTTCGTCCCTATATGAARCACATSATGGCVTTTRTTGGGCTAARCGATGTGCAATTCATYACSGCTGACGGMCTCARCGTGAGTCAACAGCGRAGAGAGCAAGGCTTGGYTAGCGCRAGAAGTSAAATAGCRGATATTGTYAGCAAYTTYTCGAAGGAGGTAGCGGCATGAACRARCACGRRAAATWTCGCGAACTAGAAGAAGTRCTKGTSGCGCAGGCWACCAGCGATGGTGATGGTGTGCAGTTGAAGAGAGTTTTCGGCGGGACCGATCTCGCACGATTCGACCCCTTTCTTATGCTGGACGAATTTGGTTCGGATAANG
>JAESUV010000104.1:5408-7024 GCA_016762975.1 Gammaproteobacteria bacterium
GCTAAAGATTACATTGGCGGCTTTCCGTCGCATCCGCATCGAGGTTTTGAAACTGTTACTTACATGTTGGATGGACAGATGGAGCATCGCGATAATATGGGCAATGTTGGCATACTCGGCCCCGGTGATGTGCAGTGGATGAAGGCAGGCTCTGGTGTTATTCATTCAGAAATGCCGAAGCAGAAAGAGGGGAAGATGCATGGCTTTCAGCTGTGGGTAAACTTGCCTGCCGCTGAAAAGATGGAACCTGCCACCTACAATGGCATCGAGGCAAATACAATTCCTAGCTATCAGCTAGATGGCGTCGCCATTAAATCGATAGCAGGTGAGCTGGAGGTTAACGGCACGCAGGTGTCGGGAGCAGTGACTGGGCTAAGTACCGATCCAGGCTATTTGGATATGGCCTTTAGTAGTGATCAACAGCTTGCAGTTGATGTACCCGATGGCTACACAGCTTTGGTGTATGTATACGCGGGATCTGCAGTTATTGGCGATAGTGACTACCAACTAACCGAAGGTAAAGTAGCGAGATTATCGCGAGAGGGTCGACTGCACCTCAGCGCTAGTCGTGACACTAAGCTGCTCTTAATTACCGGGAAGCCAATTGGTGAGCCAATTGCACACCGTGGACCTTTTGTAATGAATACAATGGAAGAGATTCATCAGGCTATACGCGACTACAATGAAGGAACACTGGTAYAGCAAGGCTCATTGAATGAACTAGTAAACAGGGCGCTGCGCCRGTGCGCAGCGTCTWTCTCTTTCTTCRYYTMWYCCTTCRTCTCTCCCGCGATCTCAATTTAGGCTATTGATAYTGWACGGGGTGGGTCGTAATCATGATTCGRCTTTCCATGTAGGTAATAGTCTCGCCGTCGATAYTGCGAAACCAATGTGGCGTGCCGGGCTGYAGTACCARTACATCCCCGGCGGTAACCTGKCGGGCAAGACCACCGATTATGCCGTGCTGYGTGCGCACGATGTTGGGATTGCTCGATTCTGCCAAAGGCAGCTCAAGTTTGCCACCTGTCACGAACGTTCCGCTTCCTTCCAATATGCGATAGATCTCCATGCTCCATGGATGAATGATCGCATACTGTTCCACCGCGCTACTGCGGCGACGAACCGATACGCCGGGAGATATTGTTACTGACCAGCCGCCAGCGGATGCAGATGATGCGGCAGCGTTATCCAATTCGGCTTCGATTTCTGCGCCGGGTTTGAATATCGCCGGTGGAGCACCGGAATCTTGAGCTAGGCTTGTGAAGCAGAGTCCGGAGAAAATACATGCGATAAGTAGTAGGCGTTTCATGGTGAGCTCCCTTGTTAGTTTTTTAAGTGAAGTCGTTACGCCGCCTTTATAACACAGCCTTGTGGCAACCCGGAATTTGCCCGCTGAGTGAAAGCGAATTAAGTTAGAGGACAGAAAACCTTCGAGATTGGAGCCGCGAAGAGTCTGCTATTGAAGGGTTTTCATTGTACGCCGCAGAGTGTGGCCTGCCGCGACGTTGGTATCTATGAATCCATCGGTTTCTTGAGGATGATAAAGGCAGTCTGCTTCTTTCGATTCCACTCAAGATCAACTGCAAAGCCCGCGTCGCCCAGATAGCGAATCAAAG
>JAESUV010000182.1 GCA_016762975.1 Gammaproteobacteria bacterium
ATCTGCCATTTCCCACCGTTGCAGCGATCGATGGTATTGCGCTAGGCGGAGGTTTTGAATTGGCAATCTCAGCAGATTACCGTGTCGCAACCGAATCTGCACTTGTAGGCTTTCCAGAGGTTAAATTGGGACTATTGCCTGGCTTCGGTGGCACCGTAAGGTTGCCCCGACTTATCGGAGCAGACAATGCCAATCAATGGATTAGTAGCGGGTCGCACATTAAGGCTAAACAGGCCTTCGCTGAGGGCGCGCTCGATGCAATTGTTGATAAAGACATGCTCATTGAGGCGGCAGAGAAAATCATTCAGCAATGCAATGAGGGGAAATTCGACTACGGAAAAATCCGCAGACAAAAGACGTCTCCACTCACGCTTACGCCGATAGAAATGAATGTTGCATTTGAGACGGCCAAGGGCATGGTTGCAGCTGCGGCAGGGCCGAATTATCCCGCCCCCATTACAGCGGTAATGACAATGCAGAAAGCAGCAGGCATGGACCGCGCCGGCGCGCTAGAGCTAGAACACAAGGGTTTTATTAAGCTGGCGGCAACCGAAGTAGCGGCGAATCTTGTACAGATGTTCCTGAACGATCAGTTCCTCGGCGGCCTAGCGAAGAAGCAGCAGGCTGCAGCGAAGCCGATCCTGAAGGCGGCGGTTCTGGGCGCTGGAATAATGGGCGGTGGTATCGCCTATCAGTCCGCATTGAAGGGCACGCCTATTATCATGAAGGACATAGCCCAAGAGGGCATAGATTTGGGTATGGCGGAAGCGCGAAAGCAGCTGAATAAGCAGGTCGCGAAGGGGCGTATTGACGTCCACAAGATGTTCGGCATTCTTTCAAGCATCGAGCCAACATTGAGTTACGACGGCATCGATAAGGCCGATATCGTCGTTGAGGCTGTAATCGAAAACCCTAAGATCAAACAGTCGGTACTAGCGGAACTTGAATCATTAGTTCGAGAGGACGCGATCATCGCGACCAACACCTCTACTATTTCGGTTGATGACTTGGCAACCGTATTAAAGCGTCCGGAAAACTTCTGTGGCATGCATTTCTTTAACCCAGTGGCGGTAATGCCCTTGGTTGAGGTGATCCGCGGAGCGAAGAGCAGTGATGAGACGATAGCGACTACAGTGGCCTATGCTAAGAAGATGGGGAAGGTGCCTATCGTGGTCAATAACTGCCCGGGCTTCTTAGTTAATCGTATTCTATTCCCGTATTTYGGCGCTTTCTCGCGATTGATAAAYGATGGTGCCAATTACAAGCAGATCGATAAGGCGATGGAAAAGTTTGGTTGGCCGATGGGGCCCGCGTACCTGTTAGATGTTGTMGGTCTGGAYACSGCAGTTCATGCGCAGGCCGTCATGGCCGACGGCTTYGATCGTATGAAGTTAGATATCGACACGGTGATAGATAAACTGTATGCACAGRAGAACCTTGGCCAGAAGTCAGGTAGCGGTTTCTATTTGTATGAGCCGGATAAACGAGGTAAGCCGAAGAAGCTGCCGAACCCAGCCACTGAACAACTAGCGACGTCGATGGCATCTACTAGTCGAGAATTCACTGACGAGGAAATCGTGCAGCGAATGATGGTTGCCTTGTGCATGGAGACAATACGTTGTTTGGAAGATGGAATCGTTAGTACGGCGATCGAAGCAGATATGGGGTTAGTGCTAGGCATTGGCTTTCCACCCTTCCGCGGTGGAGCATTGCGCTATGTCGACAGCTTAGGGSYGAGTGARTTTTGTGTYATCGCAGATAAGTATGCGGAACTGGGKGAACTTTATCATCCGACTCAGAAGTTGCGTGCCATGGCCTTAGCAAGCGAAACTTTCTATAACTAAAGGCTCTATAAACAGTACACCAGAATTATTGGCATCGATTAAGTAATACCTAAGCATGCCTTATACAAGTTGTTAGGAGATAACATGAAGTTAAATGCCAGAGACGCCGTAATCGTAGATGGAATACGAACACCAATGGCTAAGTCCAAGGGCGGCGCATATCGCAATGTGCGCGCGGAAGAATTGTCAGCACGACTAATCAATGCACTTTTCGAGAGAAATCCAGGTGTGTCGCCAGAAGAAGTTGAGGATGTAATCTGGGGCTGTGTGAATCAAACCTTAGAGCAAGGCTGGAATATAGCAAGAAATGCAGCGCTAATGTCCGTCTTGCCGCACTCAACCTGTGCGCAAACTGTAAACCGGCTCTGCGGGTCTTCTATGTCGGCGCTGCATACCGCTGCGATGGCCATTCAGAGTAATAACGGTGATCAGTTTATCGTCGGTGGTGTAGAGCACATGGGTCACGTAGGAATGGTGCATGGCATCGACCTGAACCCTAAGGCTTCCAAGTATATCGCGAAAGCATCCTGGATGATGGGGGTAACCGCAGAAGTGCTATCTAAAATGCACGGCATCAGCCGAGATCAACAAGATGAGTTTGCGGTGCGATCCCATGCGCTTGCCCAGAAGGCGCGCGTAGGAGGCGGTTTTGCCAATGAGATTGTAGCTATCGAAGGGCATGATGCGAACGGAATTAAAATTCTGCTAGAACATGATGAAACAATTCGGCCGGACACYACGGTAGAAGGGTTGGCGCAGTTACGTCCMATCTTCGATCCTGYTAATGGCACGGTAACYGCGGGCACSTCCTCACAGATATCAGATGGCGCTTCGGCCATRTTGATGATGAGTGCTGAGAAGGCGCRGTCGCTAAACTTGAATATTCGAGCGAAGGTGCGATCTATGGCCTATGCGGGTGTAGATCCATCGATCATGGGCTATGGCCCGGTTCCGGCCACGCAGAAGGCGCTTAAGAAGGCWGGGCTCTCTATAGAAGACATCGACTGCGTTGAACTCAACGAGGCATTCGCCGCGCAAGCRTTGCCGGTAATTAAAGACTTGAAACTGACAGACGTATTTGAGTCAAAGGTGAACTTGAAGGGCGGGGCTATTGCTCTAGGTCATCYGCTGGGATGCTCAGGTACGCGTATCACCACTACCTTGTTAAACAATATGGAAGACAACGACTCCACGTTGGGGTTGGCGACCATGTGTATAGGCTTGGGGCAGGGRATTTCTACGGTGCTTGAGAGAGTTTAGATTCTATGTCTAGTGAATTACTTGTAAGGGATATTGCTTCTCCCTCCAACAGCGAGCCGGCAGCAAAAGAYYCYGGTAGCGGAAAGAAYTCCTTGCTGAACCGATCACGCAAAAACTTGCGCCGAGATGTCGGGCGCGCGATTGCGGATTACAACATGATCGAGGAAGGTGACTTGGTAATGGTCTGCCTTTCCGGTGGGAAAGATTCCTATGCGATGTTGGACATCCTATTAAGCCTGCAGAAACACGCGCCCATAGAGTTCAAGTTGCACGTGGTAAACCTCGATCAAAAGCAACCCGATTTCCCGGAACATATTCTGCCCGCTTATCTCGATGATCTTGGTGTGGATTACACTATTATCGAGAAAGATACTTACTCCATCGTCACCGATAAGATCGAAGAGGGTAAAACCTATTGCGGTCTTTGCTCGCGCCTGCGCCGAGGAATTTTGTACAACCACGCGCAATCAATAGGCGCTACCAAGATAGCGCTAGGCCATCACCGCGACGATATAGTGGAAACGCTGTTTCTGAATATGTTTTATGGTGGTAAATTAAAGGCAATGCCACCGAAGCTGCTGAGCGACGATAAGAGGAATATCATTATTCGCCCTCTAGCCTATTGCAAAGAGAAGGAAATATCTCGCTACGCCGAGCTTAGCAATTTCCCGATCATTCCCTGCAATCTTTGCGGTACGCAGGATAATATGCAGCGACAGGCAATCAAGGGAATGCTTCAGCAGTGGGATAAAAGTCATCCGGGGCGCATCGAAACCATATTTACCAGCATCGCTAACGTTTCGTTGTCGCAGTTGGCCGACACGAAAAATTTCCCCTTTGCTGAGCTGCAAACATTTTCCCCAGACTCAGAAAAGCTAAATGTCATTGAGCTCGTTGAGTAACATACTATGAATATCCCTTTTCAAGAACTAGCAGCTGAAACACTAACGGCGATTATCGAAGAGTTTATAAGTCGTGAGGGAACCGACTATGGAGYTCATGAAACAAGTCTTGAGAMGAAGGTGCAGCAGGTAATGAATCAACTGAAGCGTGGCGAGATAGTGGTYACTTTTGATCCGGAAAGYCAGAGYTGTGATTTACAAGTAGCTGTTGATCACTAGCTGATAAGGCAACGAAGAACCGTTATGRGCAATTTAAAAGATCAACYAGGTATCGAAGAGCAGGGCGTGGACGCYGCCTTAGTTTTGGATGCGTCTGGTTTGTACTGYCCAGAACCGGTGATGCTTCTGCATAATAAGATTCGTGATATTGAGGCAGGGCAGCTRCTMAAGCTAGTTGCTACTGACCCTTCGACTAGTCGTGATGTGCCTAAGTTTTGTCATTTTCTMGGGCATGAACTGCTMGAATCGAYCGAGAAAGACGGCAGYTTTRCGTATCTAATTCGTAAGGTCGAATCAYARTGAYGTTGGCAACCCTYCAKRGTCCYGCTCAGTGAGAGCCTGATATGAGCGAGMAAAACAGYACCTACTACCTAGTCGATGGCTCAATTTAYRTATTCCWGTCGCATTTCTCCCCCCATGTGGARTGTTTCGATGCCGATGGTGGTGAGCTAAGCGCCGTTTACGGTTTTACCCAGTTCCTATTGCAGTTTCTAAGACGCGTTAAGCCCGATCGAATCGCTATAGCGCTAGATGAGAGCCTTTTTAGCGGTTTTCGACACGACCTGTGCCCTAACTATAAATCCAATAGGGAACTGCCAGATGAAAATCTCGCCATGCAGCTACAAGCTTGTCGAGAGATTTGCTCCATTCTTGGCATGGCATCCTATGCAAGCAAGAAGTACGAGGCTGACGATATAATCGGCACGCTCTCAGTCAGGATGTCGGAGTTACTACCGGGTGACCCTGCATTGTGTATTGTGACCAGAGATAAAGATCTTTCACAGTTGCTGAGAACTGACAAAGATTATATGTGGGACTACAGCGGTAATCGAAAACGCTTTAGAGCTGACATCAAAGAAGAGTTCGGAGTGAGTCCGGAGCAATTTGCTGATTATCTAGGCCTCGTAGGCGACTCGGTTGATTGCATCACAGGGGTGCCTGGGGTCGGGCCGGTTAAAGCGAAAGAACTGCTACGGAACTTTGTAAGTATGGACGGTATTTATGAAAATCTTGATGCGGTAGCTGGTTTGTCACTGCGTGGAGCGGCTGGTTTGGCATCGAAGCTAAAAGCACATCAAGCAGAGGCAAGATTGAGCCGCGAGCTAGCGACTATTGTCTGCGATGCCAGTGACCGCCATGAGGGATTTGCGAATGCAGTGCCCAGTTCGCTAGAAGTGGCGGATATCGATATTTCTGCATTCGAGAAATTTCTTTCGAGATATAAGTTTACCAAGAATGATAGCGCCCACCTTCTTTCCGTTGCGGATCGATTTTCAAACCAATAGCATTGTTCCTATGGCATCAATATGAAGATTTTTGCGGACAAGAACATTCTAGCTATTCAGGTCAATTTCAGCCGCCATGGCGAACTTCATTTCTTTGATGGCCGTAGCGTGAGACAGGCAGATCTTGTCGATGCCGATGCGCTTCTTGTTCGCTCCATTACATCAATTGATAAGTCTCTGATAGAAGGCACAAAGATTCGTTTTGTCGGTACCGCTACCAGCGGCATCGATCATGTCGATACGGATTATTTGCGAGATGCTGGTATACACTTCGTAGATGCTAAGGGTAGCAATGCAAACGCGGTGGTTGACTACTGCTTCACGGCATTGGCCTTCGCGGCATTGCATAGAAGTTTTTCTCTTGTTGGTAGTAGGGTAGGCATTGTTGGTGCTGGTGCGGTTGGTGGTTTGTTCGCTGCTAAGCTTGAAGGGTTAGGGGTTGAAGTTCGTTGCTGTGACCCCTTTTTGGCCGCGAAAGGCGAGGGTAAAGTTAAGTACTATCCATTGGAGGCAGTGCTCGAGTGCGATGTCATTTCTTTGCATGTGCCTCTTACGAGCGGCGGGCTGCATCCGACACAAAATCTGCTAGGCACTGAAGAACTAGCCGCACTGAGAAAAAATGCAATTCTGATCAATGCTTGTCGCGGACGCATAGTGGATGAAGCAGCGTTAAAGCGATTACTTTCGACACGCGAAGATATAGTGACCGTATTCGACGTTTGGGCGGATGAGCCAGTTATCGATTCGTCGCTGGCTCAGTCTGTTGATATCGCGACACCTCATATCGCCGGTTACAGTGCGCAGGCAAAATCGAATGCGACGAAAATCCTTGCGCGGGAATTCGAGGAGCATTTCAGGCTTGCTGCTGTCGTCGAAGAAGAGAGGCTAGGGGGGAATGCCGGTATCGTCGCTGTAGAGAATACGTCGGAGACGTCGAGGCAGTGGAGCACTTTGCTTGCAGCGTTTCCCTTACTTGAGCTTAGTGAACAGTTCAAGAAGGCGTTAAGTGACGGGGTAGGAGTGAAAGCATTTGATTCGTTTCGCCAAGAGCTTCTGCACAGACGAGAGTTTGTAAGCTGGCCGCTTAGACGGGATAATTATTCGTCGAGTCAACAGGAACAGCTTACCGTGCTTGGTTTTCGTTTCGAATAATTATCGGAGATATTTTTTGAGCACCCTTGCGATTCCTGCTACGGCGGGCTCCAATTCATCCACTCGGGGGAGGAACACCAAGCGTAGGTGCTGAGTGTCTTCTATATTGAAGGCGCTGCCTTGTACCAGAAGAATTTGCTCCTGCTCAAGTATGTCCATTACCAGCGCGACGTCATCGTCAATCGTATAAATTGCTGGATCAAGTTTGGGGAACATATAGATCGCGCCGCGCGGCTTTACACAACTGACACCTGGAATCTGCGTGAGCAACTCCCAGGCAATGTCGC
>JAESUV010000138.1 GCA_016762975.1 Gammaproteobacteria bacterium
AAGCAGTGCGCTAGAGCGTGCCGAGGCTTTGTTAGCTGGAGGAACCGGCAACCGACGCCGCACGGTGCGCGCGCTCAATAATTTAGCAGATGATTTTTCCGTTGTTGCTGGTGACTATAATGGCATATTGGGTATCCGTTATGCGTCTTTAGCGGAAACGCTGGAAGGGATAGCAGGCAGCTTGTAGAGGTTCTCAAGAAGGACAGATTATGCTTACGAAGGCGTTTCTGTCCTTTTTTTGTGCACGGAGCATTGGGTTTTGAAGGCTGTTCGGGAGGGCTGGCCGCCCAGTTACAGCTGGCTGAGATTTATCCCTCCACCTCAGGTTACGTGTTGCTAGCACATCTTTGACTTTTGACTTTATCAAGGTTCAAATGGGTGCCCAATATCACCTCTTCACTAGTGCAGTGAGTTAATTAGGCTAGCGGGGTGTCAATCGATTTAGTGTCCCAATCTGTAGGAGATAGCGAATGGTAATCTCGGTGAAAACGCCAATTCGAACGAGTGTTTTACTTATCTGTGCCAGTTTACTAACTCTGCCAGTGCAGGCGCAGGACAATTCAAGACCCGACTTAGAAGGTATTTGGACCAATGCTTCGCTGACAAAACTTTCTCGACCACGCGGAGTCGAGACATTGGTTGTCACGCCAGAAGAAGCTAGGGTAATTGCCGCCAACACGCCTATTGCCGGCCTAGAAGGGGGCTTGGACGAGGGCGACGGTGTGAACGACACACCAACTGCTGCCGGCGAGGATTTCGGTACCCGCGCCTACAACAGTTTCTGGGTCGACCCAGGCTCGAATCTTGCGCTGATAAAGGGAGATTATCGTAGTTCCTACGTTGTAATCCCTGAGAACGGTCAGGTACCGCGCCTTGAGAATCCAAATTATGATTTTGAGCGTCGCAATTTCGGATCTCGCTATGCGACTGGCTTCGGTGATGCTCGAGGCCCTGAGGCGATTCCAAACGCGGAGCGCTGCCTTATAGGTTTTGGGAACAAGGCTGGTCCCGGCATGATGGCTGCTTTGTATAACAATACCTACCAATYCGTTCAGACTGAAGACTACGTCATGATCCTCGTGGAGATGGTTCATGATGCSCGKATAATTCCSATTTACGATTCGGCGGCAGATGCGCGCGCYAATCGTAGGCCCSTGGTRCTWGAGCAATGGTTCGGTGATTCSGTRGGGTGGTATGAGGACGGTGTACTTGTKGTAGAGACAGTGAATATAGAYCCRCTGCARCTCAGYCAGAGCTCGATTCCGATAACCAAGCAGGGAARTATTATCGAGCGATTCAGTCGCTATTCGGAAGATGAAATCTTCTATCAGTTTACTGTAGAGGACAGCAATATTTACAGCCAGCCTTGGACTGCAGAGTTAAGCTTCTATGCGACCGATGACGGCTTGTATGAGTACGCCTGCCATGAAGGTAACTACTCTATGCCAGGCATATTAGCTGGAGCGCGCAGGCTAGAGATGGAAGAGGCTGCTCGAGAGTTAAACTAATCTAGAGTTAAACTCAAAATCCTGTTATTGCCTTCAGGAGCGCCTTCGAAAGTGGGCTCCTTGAAGGTAGTAGCGATGCTGTTAAAGATTGAACTTAGTTCTCCCTCAATTGATTGTTCACCACCCCTCGCACTGGAAGGCCTACCTGCTGCTAGTGCAATGTCATTGTTTAGATAGAGTGTAATTCATGAGTAAAAGTAAACCTCTCGACGGCTATAAGGTTGTCGACTTCTCTGCTGTTTTTGCCGGGCCGATATGTTCTCGCTTTCTTCGCGATTGTGGCGCTGACGTGATCAAGGTGGAAAGCCCTGGCGTTGGAGACATCACCCGTGGAGTAGATGGTATTACGCCAGTCTTCGCTCACTTCAATGCGGGCAAGCGCAGTATCGCAGTAGATTTGAAGCAGCCCGCGGGACAGTCACTGGTCAAGCAATTGATAAGCGATGCAGACATCGTCTTAGAGAATTTTAGGCCTGGAATAATGGCAAAATTTGGACTGGACTTCGAAAGCTTGCAAGCTAAAAACCCAGAACTCATCTATTGCTCAATCTCCGGATTCGGTCAGAGTGGCCCTTATGTAAACCGCGCAGCCTATGCCCCAATAGTGCATGCGGCCAGTGGGTTCGACAGTGTGCATGCCCAGTCACAGCAAGGCTCGAACGAGGATGCGGTGATGCGCCCTAATAATTGGGAGATCATGGTCGCGGATATTCTTACCGGTAGTTATGCCTTTGGTGCGATCCAGACGGCGCTGCTCGGACGTGAGCGTGGCGGAGGRGGCAGTTATATCGATGTCAGCATGATGGARTCTAYGATGACGTTGATTCCCGCGCAYATACAGTCGGCGCAGATGGAGCARCCTGCTCTGATAGGTAGATTCTTCCCAGTCAAAGTGAAGGATGGCTTTGTTATGGTATGCGCAGTTTCGGACAAGAATTTGGAATGTTTGGCCGCCGCRCTTGAYCGGCCCGATCTGTTAAAKGATCCTCGATTCGTAAGGGGCCCGCGAACCGAAAATTTTTATTTGCTAGCTGAGGAAGTCGAGCGTTGGTCTGTCTCGCTTAGCGCCCTAGAATGCGAAGAAGCATTGAATCGAGCCGGAGTGCCTTGCAGCTTATACCAGCAGGTTGATGACTTGTTTGCACACCCTCAAGTAGTCGAGCGAAATTCATTTGCAGATATTCATGATGATGTTCTCGGTGATTTTCTAATTCAGAATATGCCATTCAGATTCTCTAGCACGGACAGTGCCGCAGCTTCTTGGGCGGCGAAGCTAGGCGAACACACCAATGAAATATTGAGCGAACGCTTGAATCTCAAGCCGGCGGAAATAGAAAGCTTGAGAGCTAATTCAGTGGTTAGCTAATACTAATAAGGCAGACCAAACTCTAGGAGCTCATCTTGTTCAATCTTGCATCATTTAGTTACAGATTAATTTTTGTCGAATCTGTAGAATGCGGCCGATTAGATATGATGATGCTTAACTCCACACACCGATACGTAGTCCATTCTCTGGTTTTTGCTGTCTTGATGGCGATGACGTCGATGGCGAGCGCGCAGATTGACCAGAATGAAAACCCCACAGACAATTCGACGATAGTCTACCCGGCTGCCTATTTCGCCGATTTCTTGCCGGTATCTGCTAATGACATGGTAACCCGCATACCCGGCATTGGTTTGGCGATGCGCGGCGGTGGAGGTGGCGGTCGTGGCCTCGGTTCCGGTGGAGGAGAGATTC
The DNA here is from genome assembly GCA_016762975.1 of Gammaproteobacteria bacterium. Lineage (GTDB taxonomy): Bacteria > Pseudomonadota > Gammaproteobacteria > Pseudomonadales > Pseudohongiellaceae > UBA9145. The sequence goes on from JAESUV010000138.1 coordinate 3,247, forward strand.
TCATCAATGGGCAGCGTACGACTGGGAAAGGCAATACAGGGGAGAGTCTCTTAAGCCGAATTTCTGCTGACCAGGTGGCATATATTGAAATTATACGTGGCACCTCTGAAGACTTGGATGTGCGCGGTGCCGGCCAGGTAGTTAACGTTGTGCTTCTGGATATGCCTTCCCGATCGAGTACGTCACTTAATCTCAATGTGGATTATTGGAGGGATGGCACTTTTGATCCGGGCGGGCAGCTTTCCTATAGCGGGCAGGCAGGCGACTTTAGCTACCTGATTGGGATTGAAGCGGAGTCCAACTACAATGGACGCATTAATCGCGAATTTAGTTTTGACGCGAATGCGAATTTAATCGAAGTTCGTCGAGAAGACTGGGTTCGAGATCAGACTGATTATCGAGCTAACATGAATTTGGGCTATAGCTTCGAGAAAAGCTCGGTTCAACTCAATGCTTTGCTGGAAACAAGATCGCCGCCCAATGATATCGATCGCACAATTCATGACCTTGTAACTAACACGATCACTTATCAGCGTGAGGCCAATACCAACGATCGAGACAATTGGGAGATTGGCGGAGACTATGAGTATTCCTTTGACAGCGGCGGCAAGTACCGCTTGCTGTTTATCATAAACGACCGCGATTTTCTGTTTACGCGTGAACGATTCGATGTTGAAGAAACATCCGAAAACAAGACTTTATTTCTATCGAACTATAGCCGTGACCGCGAACGTATTGGGCGCACTTCCTATACGTTTAACGTAAACGGTGCGCAGGGTTTAGAACTCGGTATCGAGGGCTCGCAGACTATCCGTGATGGTGAGCTACGTAAGGGCTTGGATATGATAGGGGTGCGCTCAGAAGGTGTTGGTGGCCTGGTCCCAGTTGCAATCGCGAATAGCACATCAACCGTTGAAGAGCTGCGAGCCGAGTTTTTCGCTGTGCATAACTGGCAGCTGAATCCCAAGATGTCCCTAGAGAGTTCGCTGATTTATGAGTCGTCCACTATCGAGCAGTCTGGAGACGTTAGTAACAAGCGCGATTTCGCTTTTCTTAGGCCAAAGATAGATTACCGCTTTGATATCACTTCTTTGTTGCAGTTACGTGCTGGTATCGAGAAACAAGTATCACAGCTGAGCTTTTCCGACTTCAGTGCCACGATTGATGGCTCTGATGAGGATCAGGATACTCAGGCTGGTAATCCTGGAATCGAACAGGAGCAGTCCTGGCGTTATGAGTTAAATCTCGAGCTACGCCTGCCTAATGATGTCGGCGTTCTAAACTCGCAGTTCTATTACCGAGATCTCGAGGATGTTGTCGATCGGATTGACGTCTCTCCTAGCCCTGGAAACTTACAATCGGCTCGAGGCAATATAGGCGATGGCAAGCGCTATGGCGTTAATCTCGATCTTAGTGCTAGATTAGGGTTCCTCGGTGCGCCGAATGCACTTTTCACTACGGGTTTGAGTTTGCGAGACTCGGAGGTTACAGATCCCTTTACGGGTAAGAAGCGCAGGCAGAGGAACAATGGCCGCTGGACGGCTAGATCGAGCTTTAGACACGATATTATTGGCCTTGGGCTCAGTTACGGTTTTCAATATGAGATGAACTCAAACGGTGGTAGCGGCAGGACAGCAGTCGATATTTTTGATACCGAGGAGAGAACGTTTCAACCCGAGGTTTCAGCGTTTTTAGAAAAGCAGGCGTTTGGAGGCTATACTTTTCGTTTCGAAGCGAACAATGTTTGGCAAAATGAATTTTGYAGAACACGGACACGGTATGTAGGAGCRACRGCYGMCGGCATACTCGAAGAAATCGAGAAYTATTGYTCCGGTGGTGGTATGAAATTGGCRTTGAAAATGAGAACGACGTTTTAGAGATCCCCAAATAATTGTAGAGTCCAAAATAGCGTGAAGACTACGGARCAAACAATGAATAYTTTGGTTAGTCRAAGTCGACARCTTAGYCAATCGATTCGACTCTTTTGCCTGWTAGGAGTCACTCAAATTGTGCTCGTTTCATGCTCATCCATGGARATYRCGTCTTCTCCTGCGACTTTCGATGTTACTCCACCACCAAACTTTACTCGTGGCTTRCTAGAGCGACGCGCGCCYGAGCCGCTCTATCCTATMCGGGCGAGAAACCTAGGAGTRGAGGGCTGGGTGATGCTGAGYTTTWCCGTTGACGCCGATGGYGAAGTRGTCAATAACAGYATTCGGRCACTGCAAGAGCAACCAGAAGGTTTTTTTGAWGCGTCAGCCGTKAGTGCRGCTAGGCGTCTAATCTTCCAGAATGTTAGAGGCGAGCTGATTGAAGATGTGCGCTATGTATTCCGCTATCAGYTCGACGGATTGRATRMGGTRTCTTCTTCTGATCTWGCGCCCGACATAATTCAATTYAGAGAGATGTTGCCTCAGCGGCTAATTACACCGCCTTATCCCGAYGTRGCTTTAGAGCTGGAGCTAGAAGGYTATGTGRTCGTGAYGTTYACGGTAACCGAGACAGGYGCCGTCCAAGATATCGYCATCAATGAGAGTGAGCCTGACGGTGTGTTTAACGAGGAGGCGGTTAGAGCCGCTGCGCGACTGCGATTTGAGCCTAGAATTGTATCTGGAGAGTCCGTGAGAGTAGAGAATGTATTATTTCGCTTCGACTGGCACTTACCCCGCTAACTATTTCTCGCTGTGCAAACAGTATTACGTAGCAAGTAGATCATCAAATTGAGAACCAGTTGGGTATGCTTTTCACTCATTTTTTCTTAGTATTGTGTTACTGAGCAGGTGGTGTTCGGACTACCGAGATGCTTTACAGTTAGAGAACTCTAGATTCGGTGTTGGTCAATAGAGAACAAGGACTCAAAGAATGCATGCTATAAACCTCACAGATGGCGATATTACTCATCGGAAAGAAGTCATACAGCTTTTAAAGATGGCAATTTCTCAAAAGTGGGCGTTCTCTTATGTAAGAACACAGGGAAAAAAAGTTAGCTCTCACGCCTTGGAGTTAGTTGGGGTCAAAGCAAACGAAGGTGTGTTTACCGTCGGTTACGAGCCAAATATTTCTCAGATGGAGACAAATGATCCACTAATGTTTCGCGCTCAGAGTGGTGGTGTGTCGGTTATTTTTCAGAGTGTTCTTAATATAATGCCTGGGGAAGATTCTCTTTCGAAGGCTTCGTCGCTTCACCACTTTGATCTTCCCTATAAAGTTGCCTGTACGCAGCTACGAAAGACGGTACGCGTCAACTTAGAGGCCATAACTGAAGTACCTGTTGTACTGTATCTAGTGAGCGGTGCGCTAATTGAAGGTTCGGTTATAGATATCTCTACCTCTGGAGCCAAGTTCAAAGTGAATCAAGATTTGGGGCAGGAATTGCGAGACCCGCAAGTTCTCGATGCATGTAAGATAAGCCTTCCCAACGATAAAACTTTGCAAACTGGGGCGCATTTAATCGGTATGATAAATGATGCAGAAAGTGGCACCTCTTATCTGCGCTGCCAATTTGTACACATGCGAACGCAAGATGAAGAAATGCTCGATGGTTTTATCAATGGCATGTTGCAGCAGATAGAATCTTTTGCTGCGAGTTCGAACAGTTAGCTGCTATTTATAGGGTGGGAAA
>JAESUV010000105.1 GCA_016762975.1 Gammaproteobacteria bacterium
CTTCCAGGCCAGGATATTCCACTAGGTTGACCAAGGAATCCACTCTTAGATTGGCGAGCACCACATCTACCTGCTGGCGATCGCCTGCCTGATTGTAACGGACAGCGGGGATGCTCAGTTTGCCGCCCAATAGAGCGGTATCGAAATTGATAATCTGTAGCTCGCCGGCTAGTGTGTCGAATGTGTATTGCCAGGAAAGCTCTTCGAGGGCCAGGCCTATATCGATACGGCTCAGGGAAGCGTGAGCTGGATTGCTAACCTGTATTCCAAGCGGTGTGGTTGCCTCAGCGAATAAGTCAGTATTTAGGTCAACGAAGAAATAGTCTGCGTAGTAACCGCTTAATTGGTCGACCTTTAGGGCTATTGGTCCACCGAAACGCCATGAATCATCTAGCTGTTTGCTCCACGAGATATTCGCCAACCCTTCGATTTTACCCGCGACAATATCCGCATCTAGCTGCTTTGGAGCTATCAATGCAGATAGAGGCTCTGCCGCTGTGAATTCGTAGGCGGCCAGCTGCAGGACGACATCGCCAGTGTCGCGTAGAAAGTAGTGTTGTAGACCAATGCCAAGGCGAAGGCGCTGATCCAGGTCGATCTCTACTATCCCCGTCAGAGTGTCTGCCTCAAGCCGTAGCTTGCCGGAATAGGTGGGGTTGCTAATGTCGGCGATGTTGTTGTCTAGGCGAAACTCGCTACTGCTGAAATTGAACCCACCGCTGGTCATATCGCCCACCCGAAATTCCACCTGATCGAGCTGTAAATTCGTTGCCAGTTCTGAWATCGCAGATTCGGARGAGGYTCTAACTGAAGGCACGAGAATCTGTACTAAGTCWGCCGCCAAACGCATCTCATTGTTGGAATAGCTGAACCTAAGTGGAGCAGTTATGCGGGTATTTTYYCCAAGGTATTCGCCGTAGCGCCAACTGATGAGATTGCTTTGCCAATCGCTTTGCATAGCGCAATTCGTGAAGGATGTGCAGTGTAGCTGTGTATTCTCAAAAGAGTGCTCACTCTGRGCCGTTGCRTCTTCGAGGGTCCAGTTGCCACTGCCATAGATTTYGCTGAGTGCGAGCTGYATTGCGCCTGTCGMAGTCGCAATCTCGCCCTCTACGCTTAAAGGTAGCCGCAGTTGCATGGTGTTGCTGCCTAGGTCTGATTCCTGGTTAATCTGTAACGACGAGCTGGGGCTATCGATCACTAGGCTTAGTTGGGTTATAGAAGGAGTGCCGAAAAGTTCCTGCACTTCGAAGTTGCTCTGTAACGTGAAGCTATCGTTCAAAATAGTTGTGCTTGCAGGCATAAATTTTTCGAATTGCGCTCGTAAGGGCTCGACAAATAACGAACTGGTAGCAGTCACAGTGATTGCGTTCTCAGCGACATTTACGTCGACTGCGGATTCCGAGACTAGAATCTCGGCTATCAATATTTTGGTTTCAATAGTCAGCTGTCTTGAGTCAGTACGTTGGATGTCGAACTCGATGATTGCTCCTGGCACGCCTTTGAATTCAGCGTCGCCGGCTATATGCAGGGGTGGACTCTGTAACCCCAAACCTATTCTGTAGCTCTGGTCTGAATTAAGTATTTCGATATTCGGAAGGTAAATGTCACTCACAGCTAATGCATCGAACGACTCTAGTAGCGAGGCTAATGAGGTAGAGGTCTCGTCATTCGATGTGTCCGAGTTAGACAGCGATCGCAATTCGATCTTTCCTATAGAGAGGGATTGCAGTGTGCCCGCTAGTAACTGAGAGAGAGAGTATTGCGCATGTATTCTGCTTAGGACGACGCGCTGGTCTGCGCTATTTAGAACTAATTCGTCTACAGCTACCGAATTAATTCCTAGGTGTGTTACTTCCAGCGAGGAAATCTCGAAGCCGAGCTGGGACAGAGCGGGTTTAGCTAGAGTGTTAAGAACCAAATCAGGTCTTAAGAGCACAATTCCAATGGGAGTGCTAATCAGTATGAGCAGTACAATTGCTACTGTTCTAGTTCGGGACATAGCTGGGATCGTCTTACTGCATGAGCACCTAGTTTCTCGCTTCGCTCACTACAGTGCAAGCGACTATGTGGCTTTTGGCTTTTGGCTTTTGGCGGAATTAAAAAAGGGGTTAGACCTTTCGGTCCAACCCCTTTTCACAAACGCTATCTTTTCTGCCCTAGACCTTTATTGGGGAGAGGACATGATCATATTGTGTTGCATGTTCATGGCTTCGCGCGCGCGGTTTCTCTCCGACTGCATGAGTTCTCCAACTGCAGGGCCACCTTGGTTGTAGATTCCGCCTCTAAGTGCGAATAGCAGGTAGTCCACCGATTGGGCGTTGTTGGTCTCTTTGTCAGTAAAGTAAGTGATGGCCTGATCCATTGACTCATCGCGATTCTCTACGTTCGGGAAGGCGAGGATGTCGGCGATGACAGTCTCTAGCAGATTCAGATTGTCTAAGATAATCGCCGCTTCTGGAGACTGGCTATAGAGGTCGGGTGCAATAGCTGGCGCCATAGGCAGCTCGCTAGGCGCTGGGAACATAGTCATGCCACCGGATGAGCCAACTTTATTCCAGAAGCGTTCAAGAGCTACATCGACGCCACCATTGAACTGGCTATCCAGTCCCTGCAGTATCACGGCTTCAAGTGCAGCAAGTTGCAACCATTGGTGAGTCCACAGGAAGCCCCGTAGAAGTGGGAATGCGGTCTTAAGTCCATTGGCTTGATCGTGGCTTAGTAGGTAGCTGCTCTCTTTTGGTACGATGGCTACAGAGTGCTGATCGTCGCTAAGATAGTTTTCGATTGCATCGGCAACGGCAGCGAGTTTGTTATCCACGTCGTCATCGATATAGATGGTAAACAGTGTTTCTTCAAAATTTCGTCCGCGCTTAAACACCTCGGCTGTGTGACGGCTGATGGCTGAACTGTTCTCAAAGGCATTCTCTGCTGTCTCGTTGCTATGCTTGCCGCGCATTACTTCTAACAGGCGCATTCGCGCTGCAACTTCTAGGTCGTGATGAGGGCCGCCGGCCATGCCCATATTCATATTCACAGGACCGTCGTGGTTCATCATGCCGGCGGCCATCATCTCGCTCATGGACATGCTGGCGCGCATGTTCATGTTCATTTGCAATTCATTCCTTGCCTGCTGTGTGGCAGGGTCGGCATTGATCGTAGCGATTTCTTCGAGTGCTTTTGCCTGCGTGACATCGAAGGCATTAAATAGATCGGCTACATCTGGATACTGTGCTTGTATCTCGGCAGAGTTCTGTGCAGATAGGCCTGAGCTAAGAAGGCTGGCCATCACTAGCGATGAGACAATTAATGTCTGCTTTATAACTGGCGGTTGCCAGCGAATTATTCTTTCTATCATGTTCCAATTCCCTGATTGGTTTTACGTTCACTAGCCGGCTCTTTACTACCCTAAACCGGCTATTGAGAGTCTTGTTACTTAGTTGATCCCAGAAGTTAGGGAAGCGAGGCCAGTATAAACGCATCACTCAACCTGCGCCAATGTGCCCCATTTATCCACCTTGTTTTACCTTGTGGGAATGGCTGGGTACTATTTTTAGATATGTGCGCGCACAGCTAGATGATGCTGGAGTGCGCGGAATTCGTGGCTTTCAGATGTAGCCTGCGACCTATCGGGCGTTAGGAGCCACTCCGGAGGGAATGTGATATTTTGTGACAGTAGGCCAAGCGGTCTATTTTGAGTCGCAGTGGGCGAAGCCCACCACGAAATATCAAAGCAAAGCAGAGGATTTAGCGTTGAAATAAGTAGGAAAACTTCATAAAAATTTGATCTCCATCATTCTTTAGATCATTCGCTATAACCAATTCTCTCTCTCCTTCCATCTCGACGAGTTCGAAATTGCTTTGATTGGAATTGTAGCCAACGAAGAATGCAGACCAAGGGTTAATCACGTAGCGCAGAAGTAGATCGAAGTTTAGGTTCTTATCGTCTACTAGTCTTGATGCGGGCCCAGCATCTGTCTCATCATACTGTGCGATGAAGCGTAGTGACCATTCCTTAGTAAACTGATAGTTCCAGTTGCTGCGAAAGATATCGTTGCTGAATATATCGGTGCCACCGGATTCGGTTTTCAGTTCGGTATGGAAAAAAGTATTGGATATGCGTAGTCTGTCGATCGGGCGCCATAGCATGTCGACGCTAAATCGAGTGGTGTCGGCGATGCTCGGCAATGTGCCTCTGGGTGGAACCAGGTTTAAGGCCGTTCCAGTCCTAAGGTTTGCACTGAACGACAAAGTATTCAGCGTAGTATTGGTGAAACGGAGGCTGAAATCTTCGTACTTATAGGTCCGGTTCGAAAGGATGCCCGCAAAATCTTTCGGTCGAAGTGTTTCCGAGTACTCCGTGTAGCTTGCGTCAAAAATATTCGTATCGAAGTTAACCCCAATTCCCGGTCCAAGCTGTGAGAATATTTTGTCGCCGCCAATATCATTGATATACACGCCAAACAGACTGGAGTTCCATCTATTGATGCTGGAACCTTCCGGATAGAAGTTAAAATTCACACGTTGGTGCAGGCCTGACGAGTCAGAACGGAAGAAGCGAGATTGAAAGCCAAGTTCGGCGCGGAAATCGCTAGTTGTCTCAATGAAATGTGTGTGATTGCTGAACGAACGGCCCGCACGATTGAGCTGAATATTGCGTTGGTAGCCAGTTGTCTCTGCGCCGCCGTTGGCTGGTTCACTCTCGGTTCCCACGAACTGCAGCTGAGTTGTCCAGTTGTTGTTGAGCTTAAAGCGACCATCGATACTCGCTACACGGTTGTGGCCATCGGCAAGGTCGCGATTCGTTAAAAGTACACCGACGCGGTCTTGGTTCGAAATATCCATAAAGCCACGCAAGATCGCCACGTTGGCTTTCTCGCCTTGTAGTGGGTCGCCATCAGCTCTGTTTAAACCAGGGGCCTCATCGTTGATTAAGATACTGCCGAAGCCAAAGTTGCCTGCACGGCCGGTAAATCTCGCGCCGCCCTCGGGGTCGATAATTCTTCGAGTAAATACAAGTGTCGAGTCTGTCGCGAAAAAATCGGCGTTCTCAACGAAAAAGGGGCGACGCTCTGGAAACTGGACTTCGAATCGTTCGTTTAATGTCACCTGTGGCTGATCCGATTCTACCTGCGAGAAGTCTGGATTAAGGGTAATGTCGAGCACCATCGAATCATTGAATACAAACTTTGCATCCAGACCGACATCTTGCTCTGAGTTCTGATCGAATTTAGGTCCGCCGGTTGCGCCGAGGTCGAGTGAATCAACTTCTCTCATAAAGAGAAACGGGATGATCTGCGAGTTATTGCCAGGCGATACATCACGAATACCGGTAAGCACGGCAGTCTGATTAAGGCGGCCTTCAACGTCGACAGAGTAGGGAGGCCAGTAAGATTCTTCGCCATAACGCGGAATATTGCGTGCGAATTGAATGCGCCATGTCTGTTCCGCGTTATCTGGAAAACGCAAACTGCGTAGAGGAATAGACATCTGTGTCATATAGCCCTGATCGGTAAGCTCGCCGTCGCTTTCCCAAACCATTTCTAATGTGGTATCGAAGCCTGCTCTGCGCGATGAACCCTCGGTCCAGCGCGCATCCCATTGAATGCCTAGAGGCGTGGTTCTGAAGGAGAACGCGGCACGCTGATCGTTGAATGTGTCGAAAGTGATCTCTACATTGTCATCGCCCTCGATATTTTCGCGAGAGGAAAGGTTTGCGCGAATTTGATCCGGCTCGGTATCGAAGGCTAGGAATATCACGTGCAATTCGAMCTGGTCGTAGCCGATGTATACCTCKGTGYGCTGTGCWGAKGGCTYGCCCGGCTCGGGTTCGCGCTGCACGAAGCCGTYTACYTTAGTCATAGAKCGCGCTAAAGCTGAAGAMGGGGCCATATTCTGGAAGTCTGCGAAGCTAGGTTTGCCATCGATAAGGGGCATGACTAGCCCAGGTTCTGCYGCGCYTGCTGATTTCGAAAACACTAGGGCTACAGCTGTGCACAATAGGCACAAATTCAACCAGGACTTGCTCATWGGATTYTCTCTTGAGTGATTTTNCGAAGGCGAGGGGATAATACGCGGATTGGGAGGGCTAGGGAACCGCCAGTAACAGATGGTTACAGTCTTYTTTGGAGGCTCYCAGARGGTGTTTTAGAGGGCTTGGCTGCTATCGATGAATCCGTCTTTATTTKGCATTTCGACYTGCATGAGGGTCTCCTTATTCAGGATYAGAGAGCCGYYAATAATGCCGTTTAAATTCAGTACATAGGCTATTACCTGATACACCTCATCGCTGGTCAGTGATTTTGGGGCATCTGCAGGCATCGCCCGTTGTACGTAGTCAAAAAGCGTACTGGCATGGGGCCAGTAGCTGCCAACCGTGCGGATTGGTCGCTCCKCTGACTGCATGTCGCCACCTACAAGRCGAGTCTGGGCTGAAGTGCCCTCGCCATTCAASCCGTGGCAGGCTGCACASCGTCTCTCAAAGACGGCYTTTCCCTGCATGGCTGTRCCGCTGCCTGCSGGGTAGCCGCTACCATCGGGTTGCGCGATCAGGTCGAAAYCCTGCAGTTGGCTYTCATTGACTGGCRKGCCAAGCGATTGAGCTTGCACCAYAGCTGATAGGCCTAYWGCTAGGCTCAATGAAACAATAGTGKYGGTTAGTACCTTCYTAAGCGTAGACATTGGCAACCTCTCCTGAGKTGTTAACGGCCCAGCTCTGGATGCCGTGGAAATGGTAGGTGCTGATATTGCCTTTCTCGGTCACGAGACTAGCGCGCGTTGGCTGTACATTGCCTAGTCTGTCTGTGGCTCGACTCTGCAAGATGGCATCGCCTCCAGACCATTCCCACGGAATACTGAATCTGGC
>JAESUV010000106.1 GCA_016762975.1 Gammaproteobacteria bacterium
TGTGCCTCTGTATGTGTCGAATCAGTTCAGCGGTCAGTCCGATGCCGGTTTGTACGGGGATGTGGTAGAGACTATCGACTGGAGTGTAGGTGAGATATTAGCCACGTTGGATCGGCTAGGCTTGGCTGAGAATACGTTGGTTATTTTTACCTCGGACAATGGGCCGTGGTTCGAGGGAAGCTCCGGGCCATTACGTGATCGCAAAGGCAGTTCCTGGGAAGGTGGGCAACGTGTTCCCTTCATTGCGAAATGGACTGGGAAAATTCCTGGCGGCTTAGTATCGAATGAGCCAGCAATGAATATCGATATCTTTCCAATGCTGGTGAAGCTTGCAGGTGGCGAGCTGCCTACGGATCGCCCAATAGACGGCAAAGATATTCTACCAATGCTGGTCGATGGAGCAGCCTCACCCCATGAGGCGCTCTATCTGTTCGATAGCGACAGAATCGCTGGCGTGCGCAGTGGTCAATGGAAGCTGGTAGTTGAGACGCGTTACAGAACCGCCGTGCCGAGCTTCGATAATCCGGATTCGTACTACGGCCCCAGTGGTTTGTTATTCGATGTGCAGCTTGACCCCTCGGAGACTTACAGCTTCACGCGTGAATTTCCGGAAGTTGTCGAACAGATGCGTGCGCTACTCATTGAAGGACAGAACGAATTTGGCAGTACCGTGCTACAGGACATGTGGAACCGCCCGAACTAATTTGAATGGCAATTTAGAACGAGAGCCAATCGAAATATAAGAAGTTCAGATGCTAGACACAAAGAAAAAATCGCTTACATTCTCGGTCAGGAAGCTGCGCAAATCCTACGGCCCTGTCGAAGTCTTACATGGCATCGATCTGACGCTTCGTGGTTCAGAGGTGCATGCGATACTCGGTGAGAACGGCGCCGGTAAATCTACGCTAGTTAAAATTCTCTCCGGCTTCGAACAGCTCACTGAAGGTGAGCTGCACTTTAGCGATGGCAGCGGCGAACCAGAGCGAATTACGCTCTGGAACAATGCGATCGCCGAACAGGCCGGTGTCGTATTAATTCATCAGGAGTTTAATCTCGCCGAACAACTCACCGTGGCAGAGATTATCTTTCTCGGCAATGAAATCAAAGGGCGCGTGTTTCTCGACAAGAAAACAATGCGGGCCAAGGCGCAGGAATACTTAGATATTTTGCGCAGCGATATAGATCCAGATGCGTCTGTAGGTCAGCTGCCTGTCTCTGCAAAGCAGATGGTGGAGATCGCGAAGGCGCAGGCAAAAAATGCCCGTGTGCTTGTTCTCGATGAACCTACAGCAGTGCTCACGCAACAGGAAAGCCAGGTACTGTTTGAACTCATCGATCGCTTACGTCAGGCAGGTGTGGCGATTGTCTTCATCTCGCACAAGTTGGATGAGATCAAGCAGATAGCAGATGTGATCACGGTTCTTCGCGATGGCCAGTTAGTGGGCAGCTATCCAGCTGCCGAGTTGAGCAAGGACGATATGGTGCGGCTGATGGTGGGTAGAGAGCTAAGTTCTCTCTTTCCAGAGATACCTAAGATTCCAGAAACAGCCGAAGTAGTTCTTCGGGTTAGTAATTTGCTGCTACAAGGCAATTCAACAGCCAGTAGTTTCGAGTTGAGAAAGGGAGAGATCCTAGGTTTTTCAGGGCTTGTTGGCTCCGGCCGCACGGCGTTAATGGAAACTGTTCTCGGATTAAGAAGAGCGGCGAAAGGAAACCTAGGAAGTGTCGAGATACGCGGTGAGCGGGTTGATTTTAAGCAGCTCTCTGCCGCGCGAAGCAAAGGCGTCGCCTATCTCACGAAAGACCGCAAAGGAAACGGCCTACTCTTAGAGAAAGGGCTGGTCTTTAACTTCTCACTGTTTTCACTACACAAAATATCGGCTTTGTTGATCGATACAAAACAAGAAGAAATTGCTTTCGAGAAGGCAGTCGAAACATTCGATATTCGCATGAAGGATAGATCAATCGCCGCGGGAAACCTCTCTGGCGGCAATCAACAAAAGCTATTGCTAGCCAAGATCCTCGAGGCCGAGCCAAGTATTATCATAGTAGATGAACCTACTCGCGGCATCGACATCGGCACGAAGAGCCAGATCTACCATTTTATTGCTCAGCTGCTTGCATCAGGGCATTCTTTAATACTTATTTCTTCCGACATTACCGAGGTCATTGGTCTTTCTCATCGCGTGGCCGTGATGTATCACGGGGAGATAATCGGCGTATTAGTGGGTGATGAAATTGAAGAGGTTGAGATTATGCGCTACGCCACAGGCCTGAAGAATAAAAATTCACATCAGGAAAAATTAGATAAAAGCGGAACATCCAATGCCAACCCTTGACCTAAAAACAGCAGGACCCTTCATAGCTCTCGTCGTGGTTTTCATCATCGGTGTGTTAGTAAACGATGCATTTCTTAGTAGCGGAAATCTCAGCAATATTCTGGCGCGCAGTTCCTTTATTGGCATTGTTGCTATCGGTGCAACGTTTGTCATCACGGCGGGGGGTATTGATCTCTCTGTTGGCTCGATGGCCGCGTTTATTTCTGGCTGCATGATTTTGCTGATGAATGCCCTGATGGACACTATCGATTCGATGTTAGTCATTATTATATTGGCCCTCATAGCTTCATTGGGCATTGGTGCTCTCGCCGGCCTGATCAATGGTTTGCTTACCACCAAGGCGAAGATAGAAGCCTTTATCGTTACGCTTGGCACCATGGGAATCTATCGCTCACTGATTACCTATATGGCCGATGGCGGCACGGTGTCGCTTAACTTCACGATCGGTGATGTGTATTCGGCAGTGTATTACGGCGTATTTCTCGGCCTGCCTTATCCTGTCTGGGTTTTTCTAGCCGTGTCGGTGATCGGCTATGTACTCTTGAATATGACTGTTTTCGGTAGGCAYTGCTTCGCGGTGGGTTCAAGCGAGAGCGTTGCACGYTACTCAGCCATTAATGTCGAYCGCGTGAAGACCGCMACCTATATGTTGCARGGAGTCTGYGTTGCTATCGCCACTATTATCTACGTGCCGCGGTTAGGTTCGGCATCGGGACAGACYGGSATTCTCTGGGARCTTGAGGCAATAGCAGCRGTTATTATCGGTGGTACTGTGCTGAAAGGTGSCTATGGYCGMATTTGGGGTACCGTTGTAGGAGCGCTAATACTCACGCTMATYGGCAATATWTTGAATCTGACTGATGCTGTAAGTAACTACCTGAATGGGGCGGTTCAAGGCATAATAGTWATCGTTGCGGTCTACCTGCAGCGCGGCGCTTGGCGCCGAGATTAGAGTCTCTATTACAAGAACAAGTAGGAGAACAAAATTGAATATCAAGGCACTCTCAACGGCCCGTGGTTCTAACCGACGTAACTTTCTCCGCTCTTGCGCACTATTGACTGCGGCCACTTCTCTGCCTCTTAGTGCATTGGCACAAGGGCGCCGCGTGGATAACGTCGGGCTGCAACTTTATACACTGCGAAATGAATTGTCCCAAGACTTCGAAGGCACCTTAGCGCATGTCGCCGAACTCGGTTACAAGGAAATGGAATTTGCCGGCTACTACGGCAGGTCTGCCAACGAGGTGCGTAGCATTCTCGATCAGAATGGCATGACTTCACCGGCAGCGCATATTCAATTGCAGGCGCTGCGAGACGATCTCGAAGGAGAGGTTGAGCGAGCTGCAATACTGGGACAGAAATACCTAGTCGTCCCAATCCTTCCAGAGAGCCAACGTAACATCACCGAGTACCATCGCACCGCCGACTACCTGAATCGTGCTGGCGAAGTCTGCAAACAGGCTGGTATTAAGATGGGTTATCACAATCACAACTTTGAATTTGAAGAGATCGACGGTCAAATTCCTTACGATATATTGCTGGACGAGACCGACGCCGACTTAGTGGACATGGAACTCGATCTGTATTGGATTCGTCATGCGGGCGTCGACCCGATTCCCTATTTTAAAAATCATCCAGGGCGGTTCAGCATGCTGCACGTCAAAGACATGGATGAGTTTGGCCGTATCGCAGATGTGGGGAGCGGAGAAATAGATTTCGCCGAAATTTTCAGTTATGTAGACACCGCCGGCTTCAAACATTTCTTTGTCGAGCACGATCGACCGGGAAATGGACTGGCCTCGGTAGCTGTAAGTATTTATACGGTACGCAACATCGTTTTCTAAATTTTCGTTGTAGGCGATTGAATCTAAGAGATCAAAAAAGAGACTAAGAAAAGAGATCAGGAAAAGGCGGGAACATGAGAACAAGACGCGAAGTATTACAGGGCTTAATCGTTTCAATCGGTGGCGCAACTGCTCTAACAGCATGTGGCGGAGTCGCCAATGTATTATCGACGCGGCCTGGAATGGCGCCGCGTTTTTATACGAGTACCGAATATGCGCTCATAGCGCGCATTAGCGATTTGATTATACCGCGCACCGAAACTCCCGGCGCAGTAGATGTCAATGTTCCAGGCTATTTGGACGGTCTAATGACAGAGTGGGCGAACAGTGAAACAAAGAATACTCACCGCAGCGCACTGCGTCAGATAAAGGCTGAGCTGGACAAGCTCTCTCGCGGTAACTTCCTTGATGCTAGTGACAGTGTGGCAGAGCAATCGCTAACGGCATTCGATGCGGCGGCCTTCGCAGAAAATGCAGACGTCAGCGGCTACAAGCGAGTGAAGGCTTATGTGAGCCAGTCCTACTTCGCTACAGAGATTGGTGCTACCGAAGAATTGAAATGGGTGGCTGTGCCAGGTCGTTGGGACCCGCGTGTCGAGATTTAACAGTACCCGATGCACGAAGAAATAGAGAAGAAGAAATAGAGAATTAGATAGGGAGTGACCCGTGACAGACTTTGATGCAATAGTAATTGGTTCAGGAATGAGTGGCGGCATGTCCGCGAAGGAACTCACAGAGCGCGGGTTGAAGGTATTGGTACTCGAGCGCGGGCCTGAAATTGTACCAGAGCGTGACTATGTCGATAATCTTGCGCCCTGGGAGAGCCCGAACTTGGATAACGTAGCGCAAGATGAGATTGCTGAGCACTATCCTAAGCAATACGGCGGCGTTGCCTACGCGATCAAGGAATCCAATAAGCATTTCTGGGTTAAGGACGATGAGCATCCCTATGAAGAAGCCGAGGGCACCAGCTACGATTGGCTGCGTGGTTACCATACCGGAGGCCGCTCGATTATGTGGTCGCGCCAAGTCTATCGTCTAAGCAATCTGGATTTTAATGCGAACAAGACCGACGGCTACGGGATCGATTGGCCGATTCGTTACGAAGAATTAGAGCCATGGTATGAGAAGGTGGAAACCTTCATTGGCATAGCGGGCAGCGCTGAAGGTTTGCCACAGCTACCCGACAGTGTCTTCCAACCTGCATTTGAGTTAACCGATGTCGAGAAGGCACTCAAAGCGAAAGTAGAAACGACGTTTCCAGAACGAAATATTATTGCTGCGCGAATTGCGCACCTCACCGATGCAACAGATGAGCAGCGTTCCTTAGGCAGGTCGAATTGTCAGGTGCGCAACCGTTGCCACTTCGGTTGTTCTTTCAAGGCCTATTTCTCATCCTTGAACGCGACACTGCCGGCGGCCGAGCGAACTGGCAATCTTACGATGGTGCATAACGCGATCGTGAGTTCGATTGAATACGACGCTGAAACCAATAGAGTTACCGGCGTGCGTATCACCGATGCAGAGACAAACGAGAAACGTCTCTATACGTCGAAGGTGATTTTCTTAAATGCCTCTACGATTGCCTCGGCGATGATCCTGCTGCAATCGAAGTCCGAGGCGTTCCCAACGGGCTTAGTGAATCGTTCCGATCAGGTTGGCAGAAACTTAATGGACCATGTGAGTGGTGCAGGCGCGGTTGGCATGATGAGCGGCTTCGATAACCAGAAAGTTTTCGGTCGCAGGCCAAGTGGCGGTATCTATATTCCTCGCTATGGGAATCTCAACGGCCAAGATAAGCCCTATCTTCGTGGCTTTGGTTTTCAGGGTGGCTCGAGGCCGCTAGGCAATGCGGGCGGACAGATTGCCGGTATTGGTCGCGATTTTAAAGAGGCACATAAGAACCCTGGCCCCTGGCGCGTCAACATAAGCGCGTTCGGTGAACAGTTACCAAACCCAGAGAACCGAGTCACGCTGCATGGATCGAAGCGCGATCGCTGGGGCAATCCACTGGCACTGTTTCATGTGACCTATAGCGATAACGAACACACCATGCTGGCCGAGGCGAGCAAGGATGCTGTTGCCATGTTAGAAGCGGCAGGCTGCACGAACATCACTGCGAACGACGTGAGCCTGACGAAACCGGGAAATAGAATTCATGAGATGGGTAGTGCGCGCATGGGTCGCGACCCGGCGAGCTCTGTACTGAATAGTTGGTGTCAGGCACATGATGTACCGAACCTGTTCATTACCGATGGCTCGTTCATGACATCGTCGGCCTGCCAGAATCCCTCGCTCACCTACATGGCGTTCAGTGCTAGAGCGGCACACTTTGCCGCGGATCTCATTGCTGACGGAACTCTTTAAGAGAGAATTTATTAAGGGAAAACTCAGTTGGAGAGGACTCATTGGAAGAGAACTCTATAGAAGAGATTTCCGTAGTTGAGGACTCATTGGAAGAGAACTCTATAGAAGAGATTTCCGTAGTTGAGGACTTATTGGAAGAGAACTCTCAAGAAGAAATTTCCGTAGTTGAGGACTTATTGGAAGAGAATTGGTTGGAATACTACTGGTTAGAATAGAATTGGTTAGAGAACCCTATAGAAGAGAGCTCTTTAGGAGGGGGCTCACTGAAAGAGAATTGGTTGGAAGACCATTGGTTAGAATAGAATTGGTTTG
>JAESUV010000183.1 GCA_016762975.1 Gammaproteobacteria bacterium
GTGAGGTTGTGTTGAATAAGCGCATGCCGCCTATGCAGGTTGACCCGCTGATAGGCCATACCACTAGTGCGCAATACCTGTCAGCGGAAACGCTGCAGACCCTGTTGCATTGGATGGATGCGGGAGCGCCTAGGGGCGATAACCCTATTGATCCGTTGGAGCTAGTCCCCACAGAGAAGATCTTCGAATGGGAATTGGGTGAACCTGACTTTATTGTTGAGACACCCGCGAATGAGATCGCCGCGGTGGGAATACAGGACTATTTATATACAGAGGCGACACTGCCATTTGATCGTGATGTCTGGGTGCGTGCGTTTCAATACAATCCTGGCAAGGAAACTGTCCTTCACCATCTGATGACTTTTATCTCGCCAGCCGATGAAGATTTCTGGGGAGACGAGGCAGAGAACGAACTCAGTACGCGTCGCTTCTTGGGCAGCTTTATTCCTGGCAGCAATCCAGCTACCGTTTTTGGTGAAGGAACGGGTGTTCTCATTCCTAAAGGGCATAAGCTGTCTTTGCAGTTTCACTATGTGACAAATGGTCTGGCGACAACGGACGAAACCTCCATTGGGCTGTATTTTTACGACGAGCCGCCAGAAAAGGAATTGCTAACGAAGGCAATCTCGCCCCGTTTCGTGATCCAGCCTTATGACACTAATCATGATATGGAGGCTAGCTACCAGTTCGAGAAGCCGGTGGTCGTTACAAGTGTGCGAGCGAGAATGAATTTTCGTGGGAAAAAAATGAAATTCGAAGTACAGAAGGCAGACGGTTCGCATCGTGACGTGTTGAGTATTCCTGCCTATAACTATGGCTGGCAGCCGCACTATCATTTGAGCGAGGCGGTAAATCTAGATGCCGGCGATAGCATTCGTGTGCGCGGCGCGTTCGATAATTCGTATTCCAATCCGTTCAATCCTGATCCTAGTGAAGAAGTCAGGTTCGGCTTAGAGAGCTTTGATGAAATGTTCACGGGGTATGTGACGTATTACGAGAAATAAATTCTTTGGCTGACCACCTTAGAAGAGATGACAGCAGAAGAGTAAAGCGAAAGGATGCTGGCTCTAGTAGTCTGCTGTAGTCGATCGAGTTGGTCCTGCCGTGCGTCCTTCGATTTTTGTCATCTGTTTATTGCAGCAAATCTCTGAATGCACCATATTGTCAGAACAGGGGCAGGGCTTTTCGTAGACTAGCTCCGCACCGCAGCTGTTGAGTGGTATCGGTCTCCTGACTCTCTAGACATGATTACATTCCTTACTTACGTTCAGTTTACTAGGCACTACTACGTCAGCCTGACCGCTAGTGCCACACAGGGCAAGCTAGCGGCTTAGAATAGGCCAGTAGTTAGCGGTTCGCGCTGTGGCAGTTGATGCAGCCACCGGAGATGCGGCCTGCCATGTAGTAGCGCGGCACACTTCTTTCAGCATCCATTCTTGCTCTGTTTACATCGCTTAGAAACCTGTCCATATCGTCCTGCAGGAAAGTGTGTTTGACGGCTAGATCGGTTTCTTGGATATAGCCACCGATACGTTCAATGTTTTGAATGCTGTCTACGATCTGACGTTGGAAGCTTGGTCGATCGACATAAGCGTCAAGCAAGGCCATATCGAGTTGCTGCAATTCGAAGGCAAGTTGATGCATGCCAGAGCGCAGTTCTTCGCCATCAATGTAGTCGAAAGGCGGTGGGTTCGCGATTTGCGGAAAGCTATCTGAATTCGTGYTGCATCCTGCTAGCGAGAAAACGGCTATTAGGGAAACGACAATTCGAAGGATGGGTTTGTTAGTTTGGCTCTTCATGAGAATTACTCCTTTTTMAATGTATGAGGWYAGAATAACACTACYGATAGRAAKCNAACTTGATTYTAGTCAGTGTTTTTTRCACTAAATTAGACGGYARKTTTGGGTTTRATTCGCACGCCAARATTAAAAMAGACTAACGACAGTAYGGATGCAATTAGCATCATTCCCAGYAGGGGATAGACYGTTCCGTTAAAAATAATCGCMACCAATTGCGCGGCGATAGCMGAGAAGAACATTTGTAGAAAGCCGGTTAGACCAGATGCGCTGCCTGCAAATTTAGGGAATTCATTAATYGCCGCTGCCTGTGCATTGGGTAGAGTTATTCCATTKCCYAWTACCGCCAAGGCGACAGGTGCGAAGAGTGCAATGGGDTGATGAAARCCCATGAGCTGTAGTGCAATAGCGAGAGATATGCCGCCCACACCTATRCTTGCGCCGATGCTGATCATGCGRTTCAGYTCCATCGATCGRCCGAAGTGCCGYGCAAAATAATTTCCTGCCATGAAACCCATKGGAACCATTACGAARTAGTAGCCGTATTCGGTAGGAGGGCGCTTYAATACAGTAACCATGATTTCTGGTGCGGCAGAGATAAARCTGAAGAAGACKACCGATACRAASGTRACGCAAAAYGCATAGCCRCAGAATGCGCGCGACCGAAATAGCAGTRCGTAGTTACCTAKCATCGCGGCMACRCCAGTGAAAGGYACCGGTTCTTTRAGTGTTTCTGGTAAATTTCGAAARAGTAGCAGAAAGATAACGATAGACGCGATRGCGATYAGKACAAAGACATATTCCCAGCCTAGYCGYACCATTAACTCGCCACCCAGCACRGGTGAAAGCATGGGTATCACCACCATAACCATGACCAGTGTCGCGATGACRCGCGCRGCCTCCTGTGCTCCGTAAACGTCGCGAACTATAGCGCGTGCGAGCACGAGACCAACAGCTGCRCCGAAGGCCTGAATGAYTCTTCCCAAGATAAGCAGYTCGATRGTGTTTGCTAGAAAACAGAATATCGATCCAAYCAAGGTGATCGACAATCCAAGTAGCATGACAGGCTTGCGCCCGTACTTRTCTGAGAGAGGGCCGTAGAACAGAGTTCCAAGAGCAATGGCWAGCATCGAGAGRCTGAGAGTGAGCTGSGCGACTTCAGTGCTTACTTCAAATGTTTCTTTAATTACCGGTAAGGCGGGCAATAAGATCTGCATGGAAGCAGGTCCGAGTGCAGATGTGGCCGCTAGCAAGACGATGAGTGTCTTTGATAATGATGTGCGAGTAGGCAAAACTATTTTCCATCAATGGCGTAAACATTGATGAGACCTTAGGCAGTTGGAARCTGCGTRGTTTGAATTAGCGATCCAGTACGGTTTCTCGATTGCGTTGCAGAGAACGGTCGTTTTGCGAGCTGAGTATGACGCTTGATCCCATCAGAATAGAACGCTGAGCCTGACTAATCTCGTAGCCTAAACCGAACGTTTTTGTATGAAACAATTGCGTCAATTGTTGGGCATTCCACTTGCTGCTCTCACTTTCGGCAGCGGCCACAGTGTAACACGACAGGATGGCGCCCGTTCTTGTTTTAAGGCAAATGGATAAATCGGGTGAGGTGCTAACCTCCAAGCCCATTCCATTTGGGTCGTGAGTAAAGCGCGGCGAATCGGCTAGGTAAGCGGCTACCCGTTGGGAGAAATCAGTTCCGTCATCGCTGATGTTTACCGGTAGGCTTATGGCGAGGCGGCGCAGTATGCTGGGGTCTTGTCGGTAGGCAGCCTCAAACAGGGTTAGTGCTTCGGCGTAGTCATTGTGGCGCCAGGCCATCTTGCCCATTTGTGCCGTCAGGCGCGCGCGAAGCAACACTTCCTGCGCTGGCAGTTGGCTTAGAGCTGCTGCACCCTCGCGCAGAACGGCATCGCGATCATTGTTTAATGCGGCAACCTCAGCCTTGTAGGCATGATAATAGCCGGCGTTGAGCATAAAGGCACCGTTGCTGTTTGCCTGCTCAATAATGTTACTCATGACCCCCGTGCCGATGCTGCCAATGATTTCAGGCTCGATCCACTCGGGAATATGCACATCTAAGGGTGCATAGGGACGCAATCGGTTCTGTAGAACGTCGAATTCGGCGAACAACGCTGCTGCGCGTCGCTCCGATCGCCAGGCGCTGATTTGAAAGCTTACGGCATTCACGCGAGCAGACAGGGATTCATAGAAATCCATTGTGGCGATCTTCTCTAACTGAATCTGATACTCGAGTCGGTTGGCCATCATGTTGATCAATGCGGCCATGGAGTCTTTCTGCGCGTCGTCAGCGCTGTAGGAACCATTACGGTCGGGTTGATTCAAGGCCGTTGTGGTGAGTTTGATTGCGTCCTCGCTATAGCCCGCGAGTAGGAAGAAGCTCGCGGTAACGAGAAAGTGCTCAGCGCGATTCATCACGTTAACTATGGGTTTCTGTGCCTCACGCCAGACAAGCATGCGATCAAGCGCCTCGCGAGATTCATCGAAGCGTCCCTGATTCATAAGCAGATACAACTTATTTATCCACGGGTTCGCCACGCTATCTGCATTTAGATAGCGAGTCGCTCGATTGAGGTATTCTTCTGCTTCATCCATTCGTAATAGACTTAGCGCAACTTCAGCTGCGTTGCTTAGGTAGACTGTGTCGTAGTCGYTYACCGAAKYGGCGAAATCYYCGYCCTCRYTYRCGRCAYTGTCGCAYGCAGTYAAKGAYTCKATAGGYTGYAGGCTKGCCARGTCRGCTGCACAGATYGTGTTCCAAGCGCGCGCACGTTCTCGYTCGTTGTCACTGTTTTGMAGAACCAAGTTYGCGCTCGTCCGAGCCGCATCATACTGTTTGAGCTTGATTAGTGGCCAACCGCGTARCGATTCGACATCTTGTCCGTAGAYTTCTTCGASTYTATCTAGATATTCCAATGAGCGRAGTTGGTCGCCCATSAGTTGATGCACATAGGCCAGYTGGCTCAGCGTTAGATAGTGCCATTGTAGATTGCCCGAATCTAATGCCTCGGGTATGTTGCTGTAGTTAGTTAGCTCCTCTGCGCGATTCAAATGRAAAAGCGCCCTAGGCATATTGCCTTCGATGGTTAGCAGGACTTCAGCAAGCGCGAACTGCGCTCCGGGGGAATTGGGTTCTTGGCGCASCCACTGCTCGCTCAGYTCGCGAGCCTTAACATTTAGATCGAGATTCAGAGCATCGCAGACAGCGAGAGCATTAGGGTCGCTAACATCGGTAAAGCCGAAGCAAAGTTGAGGCTGCGCCTGCGGTATCTCGATGCTATCCAGTGAMAGAGCGCCGCCGTCTTGGGCGGAGACGTTGTMAGCGCAGATRAGAAGCGTAACCAAGCTGAGGCTCGCGAGCGTACGTCGCGGCCACATTCTAGGTTTCGGATTGTGCATTAGGCTAGCGTGCCTCTGGCTAGTTGCTCCATGGGGCCGCGCATGGCATCGATGAGCACCTTGTTCAAGTCTGCGACACCCGGCGCTAGTTCGATACGATGACCTAGGACTCTGGGTAGGAGTAGCTCGATGTCCGCGGCGCTCACATAGTCTCGATGCCGCAGCGCGGCACAAACTTGCAGTGCTGGAAGCATGAGCACCATGCTGCGTGTGGAGTTGCCTTGGAGTACTCGCTCGTCTTTGCGCAGGTTTCTAGAAATATCGACGAGTGCAGATTTGATGCTGCCGCTAATTGTAACTGCTGCGTCGATCTGTTCTCTAGCGAACAGGACTTCATCGCGAGTTACCGTGATTTTATCCGCCTGCAGATCTCTTCGCTGTTTGTACGTATCCAGTACATTCAATTCAGATTCCCTATCGATATGATCCATGGTTATTTTAAACAGGAAGCGATCGAGTTGCGGAGTGGGCAGCGGATAGGTACCCACTAAGTCTAGTGGGTTCTGCGTGGCAATAACGAAAAACAGATCATCGAGATGGTAGGTAACGTTGTCGACGGTAACTTGTTTCTCGCCCATTGCTTCGAGCATGGCAGCTTGCACTTTAGGCGAAGTTCTATTGATCTCATCGGCGAGAACAACGTGGGCAAATAAGGGGCCATGGCGAAAATGAAAAGCGTTGCTGTTGCTATCGAATACCGGTACGCCGGTGACATCAGAGGGCAATAAGTCTGGAGTAAATTGAATGCGGCGGAAGGGCAGGATGAAATCTGCACGACTCTTATCGCTGCCGTCATCGACGATTGCCTCTCCCAGCGCTTTTGCGAGTGTAGTCTTGCCTGAGCCTGGAAAATCTTCGAGTAGTACATGTCCGTCGGCGACTAACGCGATAATGGTTAGCTCGATCACATCATCACGGCCAATAACTTGTTGTTTTACTGCTGCACTCAGTCGATTCAATATATCAATGGCTGCGTCGATTCGAGCAGTGCTGCTTGCGTCCGTAGTATCGCTGAGGTGTATTGGCTCAGCTACTTCGGTGATACTGTCAGGCGTCATGTTTTGCTCCAATTCTTTGAATGCGATAGTTTTCTATACGATGTATGGGATTTCGGGGCTTGCAGATTATTTGCTGAGTAGCCAAGAAAAAGGGTTGATCCAGGCGGCGACTCGCTTCCATGTCTGTGTGTTAAGGCTGATTTCTTTCGCAATGGCACTGCGTAGCTCTGCCCATTTCGCCGCATCAATGCTGTCTTTTTTCTGTGAGCCTAGGGCTAGCGCGAGATGTTTATCGGTTAACTTCTGCATGCTTGGGGCAATGATTTTGACGCGCAGGGCGAACTGCTCGCGGCTCTCGCCAAATTTTCGGTGTAAGCCAATGGCTGCTAGTTGATCGAGCATCGCGCGATAGCTCAGTCGATATTGCTTGTCTGTTGCCGCTCGCGTTGGAATCCAGATGCGGTAGAATTTTATTAAATAGGCACTTAGCAGGGTCGCCAAGATTAGCGCATACAACACATTCAAAATCAGTTGCAGGTTTATTGAGGAGGTCTGCTGTGACTGCAGGAAGTCATCGAAAGACGCATCGTTGCGTAGCATATC
>JAESUV010000253.1 GCA_016762975.1 Gammaproteobacteria bacterium
AGCTTATTCAGGGCGCCTCTGTCCTTGAAGGAGGCAGTGAACTGGAGGTTCTCAAACTTTAGGTAGAGCTCAGTGCCAGCCATTGCAGACAGAGTCCGCGAATGCTCGAATCGTGTGTTGATGGTGGCCGAGGAAATCCGGGCAGCGGCCTCTTCGATGTCTTTGAGTGTCAATGTCATGGGACTGAATGGTAGGGTATAAACGTAGCTTAGTGTAGGTAATTATTAGAAATACGGTAGCCTTTAGGCGAGTAAATTGGTGTTGGATCAAGGGAAAATCTCGGTGAAATGTTCTGATAGCTACATCATCGTCACTTTAGTTTCGTGCAATAAAAAAGCCCAGCGTTTTGGGCGCTGGGCTTTTCATTCCTTGCGGAAGCTTACATCTTCGCTGTCTTAGAACTCGTAGTTAACACGTGCATAGAGCATGCGTCCTAATGGGCTCTGAATCTGCGAGACAACACTGGCAATCATGCCTGTCTTCTGTGCTTCGCGATCAAACAGGTTACGTGCGCCAAAGCTCATTGTCGCGTTACCGCCAAAGACTTCCAAGTCATTATACGTATAGAACATGTCAGTCTGTGTCCATGCGCGTATCACTTCGGTATGTCTCCAAAGGTTTTCAACACGTAGCAATGACTGAAAGCCAAACTCATTCGCATCAAAYAACACGTCGTCTATATAGCGTACCGTGGTGTTRATGCTGTGATGGCCTAGCGACCAGCCTAAACTTACATTGGCRCGCCATTCWGGAATGACCGGAACCGCWCCAAAGGAGTTGTTCTGAYGTCCCTTAGCTTCCCGCACTGGCGTSARWATAGAYTCCTGCCAAGWGTAGGTGTCCGTGTAGGTSGCATTTAGGCTAGCTCGAAAATCACCCCAGCTACCGAAKCCTATGGCATCYAGATTGAAGTTGTAATTCGCCTGAAGATCCCAAGAYTGAACCAGCATAGTCGATGCATTGGTATCACTACGGTTGATKCKTGTAGTGGTTTCAATGTCATTCGGGTCACGYTSAACGCGCTTGTCCGARGCTGGGTTAGCAACCCATGCYGTTAGCTGMTCAATCGARGGAAAAGGATTTGCATCRGTMGCTGCGAAACCCGTAGCAAGCTGAAAGTTTGCAAAATCCGCTCTCACGATATCCTGAGTAGTGGTATCGACAATTCGATCTGCGAAGTCAGTTTCACTGTAGGTCAAATGTATGTCCATGCCATCGATTGGCGTTAAATCTACGCCTACCGAGAAGCTATCCGCAGTCTCTGATGTTAGGTTCGAATTACCCGTTTTACAGGAGGTGATGAAGCCCGAGAAAGAAGTGAACAGATCGTCCACGTTACTCAGTCCACAGTTGTCCGGCGCATTCAGCTGATTCAGGGTCGGCACAATGAAGGCCTCGCCCTGAGTAGCTCGCAGCGTTACCCAGTCAGCAGGGCTGTAAGTGATGCCGAATTTCTTTACGACGTCTCCCTGGCCGGTACTGAATTGTTCATCGCGAACGGAGAGGCTGAGCTCAAGATTGGCAAGTACAGGAAACGAAAACTCGGCAAAGAATGAGTCACTTTCGCGACTAAACCTTGTAGGACGCGCTCCGATACTGTTCAAGCGATCATCTCTGATTTCATGCACTGTAGGAATGTTTTCGTCAACTTCATCGCGGCGTTGATAACCAATAGCAGCGCCGATTGTGCCGCCGGGTAACTCAAATCCACCTGGAGAGATTGTACCGTTGATCACTAGATCGAAGGTCTGCAGGGTGTCTGTGAGTTCGTGGCGATCTCGTGTGTAGATGGCATCGGCTAATGCCTGTGAATTGCGATATGGGGAGTCATCAGCAGCGGCAAACGGATTGAAGCAAGCGCTTGTGTCATTGACTACATCGCAATTGAGACCCTGCTGAAGGGCACTGAAACTGAAGTCCTGTGTTTGCGCGCTGACATCTTGGAACTGGCCATACATATAAGTCGCTGACCCTTCCCAGCCTTCCAGATAGGGCACGCTGAAGTCGGCAGTAAATGATAGGCGCGTATCGCGGTTGTCATTCTCTTTGCGACTGATTTGGTCGCTGCCGGGTCCGCCAAATGCTGCTGGATTCGTGTTGGCTAGTCCAAAGGGTAGATAGCTGCTACTGAAAGGCACGTCTTCGTTGAAGGGTACGCCGCCGTTAGGGTCCATTGCTATATTAGCAAATTGGTTAGTAGCCAATTGCACAACGCCGTTGGCATTGCGGAATGGTTGCTGATTGCCGAAGGAATCAGTCATTATCATCCCGCCTGCGTCTAATCGTGGCATTGCAAACAACTCTCTGCCGTCACCGCTAGTAGCTCGATACGGGTTGCCTGGGATTTCGCCACGCACATCTGCCAAGTCAGCAAAACGTGTGCCCGGATTTCCTTGATTCTGGCGACCGTGACCCTGCCATCTGCCGTAGAGTAGCTGGCTGCTGAGTGACAGATCCTCATTCACTTCCCAGCTGATATTGGAATAGAGTGAGATTTGTGTCTTCTGCTCTATGAAGTCTCTGGTGTCAGCGAAAGGAAACCAGCAACGCCCTAGTGCGAGGGTTCCAAACTTGTTGCCACCTTGTACCAATGGATTGGTAACCGGATCTGTACCACAGAGCGGGTCTGGAGTTCTGACGCTTCCGGTAGTCAAGTTACCCAGGTCGTCTCGGTTCGGCACATTCCAGTTAGTTGGGTTGGCACCACTGTTGTCTGTTAAGCCGGCTAAGGCCAGCTTGCGTCTATCGGTCCACTCTAGCGTGCCGTTACCCCGGAAGGAGCCTGCAACTACTAGGTCGACATCGTTTCCTAATGCTTTTCCCCATAGAAATGAGGTTGTCTGATCTCTGAAATCTCCGCGAGAATCTTCCTCATTGAAATGCTCTATCTTGAGGCCTTCATAAGATTTATAGGGCAGTATATTGACCACGCCAGCCACCGCATCGGTGCCGTACAGTGCCGCGGCACCATCAGTTACAATGTCCATGCGCTGAATTGCTATGCTTGGCATTAGCCATTGCACATTGGAATTGGTGGTACGTTTGCCATCGATCAGTTGCAGCGTCGCCCGTGTGCCTAGGCCGCGAAGGTTGAAGGCGGCGGAATTACTACTGGCGCCACTGGCCTGAATGGAATTGGTAACACCTGAGCCATTATTGAACGTCATGTTCTGAACAATCTGGGCCATATTTAATGTGCCCTGATTGGTCAGGTCTTCCGCAGAGAGCTGTGTGATTGGAGAGGCGGCAGTGAGGCCTTCACTGCGCCGAATGTAGGAGCCGGTAACAACGACTTCCTCGACGGAAGAGTCCTGCTGGGCTGATGCGTAATACGGTGTGCTTAGCAGGCCGAGTGCGATGCTGGTATAGAGAGCTTTGCGTCTAAAATTGTTATGTCTGTAGTGGGATTTCATTCTACTTAAACTCCATTGATTTTTTGTATTTTTCGTAAGGTGATGTCTTGAACCTACACACTTTATTTTTTTGTCTTTTCTCCCCCTCATAAAGCGATTACAGAGGTATATCACACTAGTAATTAGTCTACCAACTTTTCAGGAGCAGCCATTCCATGCATCTAAGGACGTATCGAAAATACACAAAAAATGTTACTTAAATTCTCATTCTTGTATGATGTTGAATGAATGCTGGGAGTAATAGGTGCATCAAAATTGAGCCTAGAGCGCTGCTATGAATTGGTCCTTCAGGCGACTATTCTTCGTTAAGTGAAATTCAGCAGGCGGGGAGTGTTGTGCTTATAAAATTCGAGAGTAAAAAAGCGGCTCCTTTCATTATGCAGAGCCAAATTGCAGAACAGATTTTAACGATGGCAGGGCAGGACGGAAAGACCGAAGGCTCTATTAGTGGAGGGGCTATTCCGAAAGCGATTGCTAGTCTCGAAACAGCCCTCGTGTTGCAGGCTGAGATCCCTGAGGAGTCGCTCAATGAAGACGCCGGGCAGGAGCCTATCAGTATCGATGCTCGTGCGGCACCTCTGCGAGAAATGTTGCGACATGCACTGCAGATTGATAGTTATGTAATGTGGCGGCCAGACTAAAAGCTCAGCATGGCAGGTATCCTCGGCAAAGCATTGGGCCAATGGTCCCAGTATTTTTTGCTACTATGCACCGTGGAATTAATTGAATTTTAAAGAGGTTGTTATGCTAAGAAGTACACTGTTTTTAGTTTCAATGGTTCTCAGTACAACGTTACATTCTCAGGCATTCGATGAATGGAAGATTATTCATGCGGGTACGCTGCTGGCGGATGCGCGCGAAGAAGTCCAATTTGAACAGAGTATTATTATTAGAAACAATGAGATTGTCGAAGTGCGTGATGGCTATGTCTCGCCCGCCGAAGTGAATGGCGCGGCTAATGCCAGAGTGATCGATCTAAGCAGCCAATTTGTAATGGCTGGTCTCATCGATTCTCATACGCATATTCTAAGCCAACAGGAGCCGAACGGTCGTGAGGTTCGAGTTACTCGTTCGTCACAACTTAGCACCTTAATGGGAGTCGAGTTTGGCATGCGAACACTGCGTGCTGGCTTTACGACTATCCGGAATGTTGGTGCAGACCGGAATGCTATCTTTGCTCTACGAGATGCAATCAATCAGGGCATTGTCATGGGCCCGCGAATTAAGGCTGCTGGAACGGGGCTAACACCAACAGGTGGTCATGGAGATGGTGGCGGCTATCGCGATGACGTGTTTCCTCATCCTCACTCGGGGGTATGCGATGGCGTGGCCGAGTGTCGCAAGGCGGTGCGTACACAAATAAAGTACGGGGCTGACCACATAAAGTACGTAGCCACCGGCGGCGTACTTAGCCAAACCGCTACGGGTACTGGTCAACAATTCACCGATGAAGAGCAGATTGCTCTAGTGCAGGCCGCTCATGCCATGGGCCGAAAAGTAGCGGCGCATGCGCACGGTAAAATAGGCCTGGAAGCCGCTCTGCGAGCCGGAGTAGATTCCATCGAGCATGGCTCCTACCTTGATGAGGAGACGGCTGACCTATTTGTTGCAACAGGCGCCTATTTGGTCCCAACTTTAATTGCCGGTCACACGGTCGAGCGAATCGCTACTGAGCGGCCTGACTTCTTTATTCCTGAAGTTCGGCAGAAGGCCCTTGAAGTAGGCCCTGTCATGAAGAATGCACTGCGACTCGCCTATGAAAAAGGCGTAAAGATTGCCTTCGGCACAGATGCCGGTGTGAACGATCACGGCACCAATGCTTACGAAATGGTGTTGATGAATGAGGCGGGTATGCCTGAGCGAGCTATCCTAATTTCCGCGACCATCAATGCCGCCGATCTTATGGATCTGACCGATATTATAGGGACTATCGAAGCCGGAAAAGATGCGGATATTGTTGCAACCGCCGGTAATCCGCTCGAAGATATTTCAGCATTAATGAGGCCAACATTCGTTATGGCGCGCGGGAATGAGATAAACCTCGACGTGCCACCGGTTGATTTGTTTCCTTGGCCTAACAATTTTTGAGAGTTGCTGTGTGCTCAAGGCTGCTTCTTAGAAGTCGAAATATCTCATTGGTATTAGCAATTGATTCAGTGAGATTTTCTGAAAGGAGGCTAGTCAGCTAGGAAATCGCAGGCTACTAAGAACAGTGGTATAACCCTAGATTATGAGTGCGTATTTATTGTGTGTTTTCTTTAGCTCTAGCTGAAATGAACAATGGTCTATGTGTGGCATATCGGGCACAATCCACCAGTTAATTGATAGGGAAGAGCTCGAGGCGGCAATGAATCTACTACACATCTCAGATATGCATTTTGGCCCTCGTCATTGGCAGGGAAGTAGCGAGCTATTGCTGGAGAAGCTGAACAGCTATACCGCTGATATTGTCATCAATACCGGCGATAATACGACTGATGCCCTAGCAATCGAGTTCGAGGCGGCGGGCAATTTTCTTAAGTCGATTGACTGTCAGCATATCGTTTCAATCCCAGGAAACCACGACAAGCGGAATATGCGCAGTGCCGAATATTTTCGTCAATATATCGACGACGTAGAAGTGATTCGTCCGCTAGATCGGGAAAACTGCAGGAAGAAAAATATTTTCCTTGATACTAATGTCAATGGTATTACGGAGCACTTCACCGATATCAACTTCCTTAAGGATATCGTCATTGATGGTGTGTCTGTGTTAGTAGTTTGCCTCGATTCTTGCGAGCTCTACGAAGACAACGGTCTAGTTGACAGAGAAATGTTAAGAGCAGTTTCTCAAGCAATACGTCAGGCAAGTTACGATAAAATAATTCTGCTGAATCATCACTCTATCCTCGATACCGATTCGGACCCTCTTTATAATTCCAGTATCGTTATCGAATTTGTAGTAGAACACAATATTGAATACGTCTTCTGTGGTCATACACATCAATTGGCAATGATGAGAGCGACCGACCTCTATCACAAACACACGTTCACTCAATACAAGAATGGATCGCTATCCAGTGTCAATACTCCCAATGACACAAATATGTTCATGTATTACAAAAACTTTGGCTCTGCAGAAATGGAAATCCATGTGGTAAGAGCCATTGTTGAAAATAAAGGCCTGCAGTTTAAGGAAGAGATAATTATTTCGAGCTAGAGTAATAAAGAATATGAACAGCTTGGGCACGTCGAACATCCGTTGGGAAATGCGAATCGTCATCAGTATGTGCTTAGGCTACGGCATGCTAATGCTTTGCCGGACAGTTGTCGGCGTAGCAGGA
>JAESUV010000254.1 GCA_016762975.1 Gammaproteobacteria bacterium
TCGTGGTTGCGGCAGGCGAGAGTCGACGTGCATTGCTAGAGCCAGGTACACAGCTGCGTAGCGCTTGGTCGAATTGAACGAGGCAGCGATCGAGGAAATCTAAATGCGAATTATTGGACATGATTGAGTGTCTCTGATGAATCCTATGGTTGCTAGACGGAGGCACTCAGTGGCAAGGCACAGCTCGCCTTTGATGGTCTCAGTCCTTAACAAGTACTCTATCTATTCTCTCTGGCAATGGCGCGATAGGCAATATCATTTCGAAAATAGACATTATCCCATTGAATGTTGTGCAAAACTTTATAGGCTTCAGCCTGTGCCTGGGAGACTGTCTCGCCTAGAGCTGTTGCACAGAGGACTCTGCCGCCGCTGGTAACTACCACGCCGTCTTTCTCTGCCGTTCCAGCATGGAATATTTTCTGATGTGCCTCAAGGGGCTGATCGAGTCCGCTAATCGGGAAGCCCTTAGCATAAGAGGTTGGATAGCCCCCCGCTGCGAGTACAACGCCCACTGCAGGTCTGTCATCCCACTGGGCCTGCTCCTCATCCAAGGTCTGCTCGAGTGCAGCAAGACAGTGCTGAACTAGGTCTGATTGCAGTCTCATCATTACTGGCTGTGCTTCGGGGTCGCCGAAGCGGCAATTAAACTCGACTACGTTTATCTCGCCGGTTTCGGTAATCATCAGTCCGGCGTAGAGGAAACCGGTGTAGTCATTGCCGTCGGCAGCCATGCCTGCAACTGTGGGTAGAATCACCTGATCCATGATGCGTTGATAAATAACATCGTCGACCACCGGGGCAGGAGAGTAGGCGCCCATGCCGCCAGTATTTGGTCCCTTGTCGCCATCGTCTCTCGCCTTGTGGTCCTGCGAGGTCGCCATCGGCAATACGTTGCGCCCATCCACCATGGCAATGAAGCTGGCTTCCTCGCCTTCAAGGAAGCCCTCTACTACGACTCGGTGTCCGGCCTCTCCAAATTTGTTTCCCGACAGCATGTCTTCGACCGCTGTTATTGCCTCGCTCTCTGTCATGGCGACTATCACGCCCTTGCCGGCGGCGAGGCCGTCGGCCTTGATAACTATAGGAGCGCCCTTATCGATGATATAGCTCTTCGCCGCAGCAACATCGGTAAACGTTTGATAGGAAGCGGTAGGAATATTGTGTCGGGCGAGAAAATCTTTGCTGAAGGCTTTAGAGCCTTCTAGCTGCGCCGCATTCTTCGACGGTCCGAAGCATGGCAGCTTACGCTTCTGAAAGTAGTCGACAATGCCTTCGACCAAAGGTGCCTCAGGMCCCACTATTGTGAGTCCAATTTTTTCTTGTTCTGCGAAGTCGGCGAGCGCGGGAAAGTCGAGTGGATCTATTGCGACATTTTCTAGCTTKGCTTCKMSTCCGGTGCCGGCGTTGCCCGGYGCCACGAATACTTTATCGACAGTGTYGGATTGAGCGGCYTTCCACGCTARGGAATGTTCGCGGCCGCCGCWGCCTATAACTAGTACCTTCATGGCTTCGATCTCGTGTTGAATGCGCGATTAGTGACGGAAGTGTCGGATGGAGGTGAATACCATTGCTATATTTGCCTCGTTGGCAGCGGCAATAACCTCGTCATCACGCATCGACCCGCCAGGCTGTATGACGGCGRCAATGCCGGCGGCCGCAGCCGCGTCTATGCCGTCGCGAAAAGGAAAGAAGGCGTCGGACGCCATCACGGAACCTTTTACTACCAGGTTTTCATCGGCTGCCTTGATGCCCGCAACCTTCGCACTRTAGACGCGGCTCATCTGCCCGGCRCCKATGCCAATGGTCTGATTGTTYTTGCAGTAGACGATGGCATTCGATTTTACATACTGTGCAACAGACCAGGCGAACAATAGGTCRCGAATCTCATCCTCGGTGGGTGCGCGAGYGCTAACGACTTTSAGGTCRTCWSSWGMAATCTGATGAATGTCGCGATCCTGTACCARTAGMCCGCCATTGACGCGYTTGTAATCAAATGCTTCTTCTCTGTGATCCTGCCATTGGCCGCAGCGCARTACTCGCACGTTCTTTTTCGCTGCGGTAATTTTYAGCGCGGCATCGGAAATAGAAGGGGCGATGATTACTTCGGTAAATTGTTGGTCGACGATGCGCTGTGCTGTCTGTGCATCCAGCTCGCGATTGAACGCGATGATACCGCCGAAGGCTGAGGTTGGRTCGGTCTGAAAGGCGAGTTCGTATGCTTCAAGCGGCGATTCAGCTATGGCAACCCCGCAAGGATTTGCGTGCTTCACGATGACGCAGGCAGGCGCGCTGAATGATTTAACACATTCCAAGGCTGCATCGGTATCGGCGATGTTGTTATAAGACAGTGCCTTGCCCTGTAGTTGCTCTGCGGTGCTGATGCTGGTCTCGCTTGGATTCTTTTCTACGTAGAACGCCGCATTCTGATGTGGGTTCTCTCCGTAACGCATCTCCTGGGTCTTAAGGAATTGCGTATTAAACGTTCTAGGAAAGTTTGATTCGGAGTCAATCTTAGCGCCGAGATAGTTGGCGATGGCGCCATCGTAAGCCGCCGTGTGTTCAAACGTCTTTACGGCGAGGTCGAAACGAGTTTCTTGGTTGAGGCTGCCTTCATTGCTCTGTAACAGGTCAACGATAGAGTCGTAGTCCGATGGGTTCACTACTACCGCGACGAAACGATTGTTCTTCGCAGCCGCGCGAAGCATGGTAGGACCGCCAATATCGATGTTCTCGATCGCCGTTGGCAAATCGCAGTCTGGATTTGCCACAGTGGCTTCGAAAGGATAGAGATTGACTATCACCAGATCGATCGGAGGTATGTCATGCTCCTCCATTACCGCTTGATCCTTGTCGCGGCGAGCCAGGATGCCACCATGGATCTTGGGATGCAGAGTCTTAACCCTGCCGTCCATCATTTCTGGAAAGCCGGTGTATGCCGAAATTTCTATAGCTGGAATATTCTCCTGCGTGAGCAGCTTATAGGTGCCCCCAGTGGAGAGTATCTCGATGTTAAGTTTATGAAGAGCTTTTGCGAAGGGAACAATGCCAGTCTTGTCGGAGACGCTAATCAATGCACGACGAATGGCAGCAGATTTTTCTGTTGTCATAGGGCTATCTTTTGCTTATGGGCGTAGTTGGGGTTGATGCAAAACCGATTATCTAGATTTCTGCTAATCACTTAAGTCGAATGGCTTAGATGGGTTTAGCGAAGACTAAATGTAGAGGACCGATCGATGGAATTTACAGTAAGCCGTATAGCTTTAACTTGGTGCGTAGCGTACCACGGTTCAAACCAAGCATGATAGATGCCTTGCTTTGATTGTTGCCGCAATAACCCATTACTGCCCCAATCAAGGGGGCCTCTACTTCTGAAATAACCATGTGGTGAAGATTGGTAACTGGCTCATCTTCGATATTCTCAAAATAGCGGCTTAGTGAGCGTTCGACTTCAGCTCGAAGTGTATTTTCCTGTTGTGCAGTGGGAGTGTTGTCTTGAGTCTGAATTGTCTCAGGGTGGTTTGCTAGACTATCGAACTTATTCACGCGGCTTCAGCTCCTTGTTCTAGTAGTAGACCTTCGTCTAGGCGAGAGAAGTACGCATTGACGCAGTCGAGTTGTGCGGCCGGAGATTCGATGGTATTGAAGTTCTTCATAAAATCACGCGATTCTAATAAATCTTTTACATACGCGGCAACATGCTTACGTGCATACCATACTCCTTTCACGTCCCCATAGAAACTATGAAGTTTCATAAGGTGTGAGAAGATTATATCGAGACGAGTTTTTAGATCGATCGCCGGAAGAGTTTTTCCCGTAGCAAGATAGTGTTCTATCTCTCTGAATATCCACGGCCGGCCCTGTGCAGAACGACCGATCATTAATCCATCTGCCTGGGTGTGCTTAAGAACAGCTGCGGCCTTGCTGGGTGAATCTATATCGCCGTTGGCGATTACTGGGATTGAGATGGCGCTCTTAATTGCAGCA
Organism: Gammaproteobacteria bacterium; assembly: GCA_016762975.1. Taxonomy (GTDB): domain Bacteria; phylum Pseudomonadota; class Gammaproteobacteria; order Pseudomonadales; family Pseudohongiellaceae; genus UBA9145. The sequence continues at coordinate 3,985 of JAESUV010000254.1, forward strand.
ATGGTGTCGTACTCTGCATAACCCTTGAAACGACATTCTCGGGTGCGGCCATGGACTGTGAGCAAGCTTATGCCGCTATCCTCAGCAATTTTTGCGATCTCAACACCGTTTCTTGTTTCGGGACTCCAGCCGGTGCGTATCTTCAGCGTCACGGGAATGTCGACGCGCGAGACGACTGCTTTTAAGATTCGCTCTACCAATTTGGCATCTTTTAGTAGCGCTGAGCCTGCGGCTTTCTTAAGTACTTTTTTTGCGGGACAGCCCATATTGATATCGATGCCATCGGCACCGAGCTCTGCATTCAGTGCGGCAGCTTGGGCCATTAATTCTGGATCGGATCCTGCAATTTGCACGACATGAGGCCCAATGCTTCTAGGTTTTATTCGCTTTAGTCTATTGCGTTCGTTCTGCCATAGTTCTGGATTACTAGTCAGCATTTCTGCAACAGTTAGGCCTGCACCAGCTTCGATGCAAATTTCCCGGAATGGTGTGTCACTGACGCCCACCATTGGTGCAAGGAATAGGGCGTTTTTTAGTTTGTAGGGGCCGACGTCTATCATTCTTGTTGTTGTAGTTTAGGCTGACTTTGTTAGGGGTCGCTATGATAGCGAGGGCGTATTTCCAATTAAAGCAATTTGTGTATTTTTTGTGCACATGACGCTGATGACAATCTGCTGGCTAAGGCCAACGGAATGCTAGAGTGTAGTTTACGGCTTCTGGGCCTGGGTCCATTATAGCTAGGCCGATTTGTATCGGAGTCTGCGTCGGCATTGCTTGGATGGAGTGAAGCCCTGGGTCCAGATATTCAGCAGAGGTAAATTCGCGCAGCGCTATGACGCTGTTCTGGACGCTATTGAAACTGAGTATAAGAATTGGAAAGGGTTGCTCGAATGCTGCCGTGTTGCGAATGACCGTGTTAACTAGTAGACCGTTCGCATAGGTTGGATGAGTTTGTACGGTAAGATTTTCGCTGCGAATAGAATTGATATCTGTGTATTGCGGCAGCGCACAGTTTAAGTAGGTGCAGGCAACTTCATACAGAGGACGTAATTGAGGGAGCTGACTATAGAGCTCCATTCGTTGCCACAGGTATTGAGAGCTAAGTAGGCCGCCGAGTAGCAGGATGGATAGAATGAGTAAGGTGCTGCGTACCAGATGACTCTCCGTTCTTGCTATAAGCTCGACGGGTGTGGACATGCTGCCCAAGGCAGCAAGATTCTCTCTAGGGATCGCTTCCAGCGCTTCCTCGTCGCTTAGCTCTGCTTCCAGTGCTCTAGAACGTATTGCTTCTGTTGAATCTTCATCCACTTGTAAGGCGCTTGCCTGTGTTGCTTCAATGGTTGGCTCTTCCTCTTTCTTTTCCTCTTCAGCAACACTTTCACTCGCCTGCTTCTTTTGCTTAGCTAGATTATGGGTATCGAATGTTTCATCGATTAGCGATTCACTGTTGGTATTCGGATTCTCGTTGCTGGCAATAGGATTTTTGATTGGTTCAACAACTACCGATTCAGCGACTACAGTTGGCTCTGCAGTTGGGAGTGATTCGGTGGTTGTTTTTTCTTCGTTCTCTTCTGCGGCGAAAACTTGAGTAGCTAGTGGTAGTTTCTCGTTGTCCTCGTTGTCCTTGTCGAATTCGGCCTCTGTAATACCTTGATCGATTGGCAGCTCGCTTGTTGTTTCCTCGTCTTCAGGAGTGTTTGATTCAGGTTCACCGAAGCGCATTTCAGTAGGAGCGTTGGGACTAATGGTGAATGATACGGATAGGCCTGGGCCAAGAATCGGCTTCTCGCTTTCACTGTGCGATTCTTTGGCATTAGTTAGCTCTGGTTCTAACTCTGGTTCTAGTTCAGGTTCAATGCATTCATTGAGTGAGGCGTCGGCCGGGTTGTCTTCAATAAACTCATGAACATCAGGCGGCTCTGTAACAAAGGATTCTATAATCTCTTCTTCGAATGCCGCATCGATGCTTTCATTGGCAATACTTGCCTGCTGCTCTTTAGGCTGATCAATCAGCGGTTCTTCGTTTTCATGTTTATTCTCTGCGGCGGGTGCTTCTGTTTTTCCTTGCAGCTGTCCAATTACGGTGGCGAAGAAGTCATTGCTTACAGTTTCTGATTGCTCCAATTCTTGATGCAGGTTTTTTTCATCGATAGGATCGTTTAAATCAGGTTCGTCGCCATGGGTTTCGCGCAAGGCGCTGCGAGTAAGAAACGAAGATGGGTCGAAAAACTCCTGTGGATTATTGCCGACGAAAACCGACTCGTCTTGATCTGACGCCGCGTCAGATTTTTCTGGAATTAGGAAGTTGTCGATGGCCTCGAATACCGTGAGGCAAGCTCCGCAGCGCACTCTTCCCGCGGCAGCCGCCAACACACGAGAATTCGTGTTGAAGGTAGATTCACAGGCGGGGCATTGAGTTACATTGAACGACATGCGGCAGTACTTCGGACGACGAGTTAGCAAGGGATTGTAGGTCAATCCCTTTGTCTTGCCTACATTTAGCTTAAATCACGCGTTCGTCAGTTCAGGCGGATGCCGCTTAACTGTGCCCATTCCTCACGTAGTACCGCCTCGTCCATCTCAAACCAGGCGCCGTAATGCTCAAGTAATCCGTTAGCCTGCTCCGCCAATAATCCAGACAGGGCGATACACCCTCTGGGTTTTACGAGATGAGAGAGGTCTTCGGCAAGCTGCATAAGTGGCTCGGCTAGTATGTTTGCGACGAGTATGTCTGACTGAAGATCGGCCCTA
>JAESUV010000255.1 GCA_016762975.1 Gammaproteobacteria bacterium
ATTTCGGGCGCAGGAGTAATGTTAGGCGCCGTGTTTACCATTGGCTTCAGCATCATGCTTTCCTCGCTGTTTGAATCGCCAACTATGTCTTGGTATTACACGCCTCTGGGCATGGTTATTTTACTTCTCATCGGACAGGTCGCGGTCCTCGGACCCGCAGCCCGCGCCGCCCGAATCCAGCCTGCGATCGCGACGCGCTCTATCTGATTTTTATACTAGAAAGAACATAACTATCTGCTAAGCTAGGCACTCCTCCAAAAAGAGCGCCTAGCTTATGTCTAGAACTAAGTCACGACTCTGTCTTTTTGTAGCCGCCAGTCTCATCGCCCTTTTGCATCTCCCCGCGCAGGCCGCTGATGAGGTTCAGATACTAAGCAACAAAATGGCCATCGCGGAAGCGCTCGCCCAGTATCCCTATCGCTGGGATTCCAAAAATACTCAATCCTTCGCAGATCTATTTACTGAAGACGCCGTAATGGAAAGATGGCGAAAAGGCACCTTGATAGAGGAATCTCGACTGCAGGGAAAGACCGCTATTTTTGAATACGCAGAAGATGCTCATACTGGCCGTCTGGCAGACAGACAAACACGACACCATTTCTCGAACCTCGTTTTTCTGGAACTTTCTAACAGAAATGCCGTCACAGAAAACATGGCCTTGATCACTCATCAAACTGCAGAAGATACAGTTGCTCGGATCTCTAGCTCCGGCATCTATCGAATCACCTGGGAAAAATCTGCAGRCGAATGGAAGATCGCGAAGCGRATTCTCTTCGTCGATAGCTTTCCCWCYAAATTRGCGRYTTCGCGATAGATTGTTMAAAAATGCGATGGRGTCGATAGACNKGAAANARYAGTCRCGCTATGATGGMGAGATMATRTCTTCCTASCWAAGCSAATGCGGTTAGCCAATTTYAAGTATTTTCAAGACCACACAACAATGAAAAAACAAATYCTATTTGCTCTTTGTCTACTCTCAACCCCGTTACTAAACSMTGTAGCCRAWGCWGCTGAGAAYGGCTGGATCAGAGGCAGCTGCGAGAGCGGTTCTAGCCTCTATCGCTGGACGGACGGTAATCGCTACGAGGGCCAGTGCCTGAATAATTCCTTCCAAGGCCAGGGCACGCTCACTCTAGTGAATGGCGACCGTTACGAGGGCCAGTTTCGGAATGATCAAAAGAACGGTCGGGGCGTGTAYTTCTTCGCCAGTGGCGATCGYTATGAAGGACAGTTCACAAATGGGCGCMGGCATGGCCAAGGCGTACTAACCCGCRCMAAYGGCGAGCGCTACGTTGGTCAGTAYCARARCGGCAAGAAGASCGGRCGTGGRARCTTCTATTTTCTGAAYGGCGACCGCTACGAAGGCAATTGGAAGGAAGAYCTATTCGAKGGTCARGGTTCCTACYATKCMAGCARYGGTGATCGCTTCGAGGGTCAGTGGCGCGCTGGGGARCRGTCGCAGGGTACMTTCTATTGGGAGAATGGCAATCGCTATGAAGGSCAATTCCGAGAATCAAAGCAKCATGGMCAAGGCACCTTCARTTGGASCAATGGCAATAGCTACAMGGGACARTGGCGCAATGGCCAACAACACGGGCRCGGCGAGAAAAAGTGGGCCAATGGCGAGCGCTATGAGGGTCAGTGGCAAAACRACARSATRAACGGTCAGGGCACSTACTATTATGCTAACGGCAATCGCTTCGAYGGTGGATTTCAAAACAACCAGAATAGCGGCCAGGGCACCTACTACTTCTCCAATGGAGATCGCTACGTCGGCCCTTGGCTACGTGGAGAACGCGATGGCCGTGGCACCTATACTGATGCACGAGGCAATTCGCAGGCAATGGAATTTCGTGGAGGGCAGCGGCTTAATTAGCTACGCAGTTTGTAGCCGGTCTTGAATAGATAATAGACAACTGCCAGACAGGCAAACATGAAGACAATAATACTCACCAGACTCAGTATCACGCTGACCTCGGATATCTCGTAGAAGCTCCAACGCAAGCCACTCACCAAATACAACACCGGGTTAAAATGAGAGATCGTCTGCCACGGCTCCGGCAGCATGTCTGTAGAATAGAAACTTCCCCCCAGAAACACCAGTGGCGTCACCACCAGCATCGGCACTACCGAGAGCTGCTCAAAATTGTCTGCCCAGATCCCTAGGATGAAACCAAACAGGCTGAAGGATATTGCAGTGAGCACGATGAACACCATCATCAATATCGGATGAGCAATCTGCAGGTCGATGAAGAAACTCGCCGTGATCAGAATAATTATCCCCAGTATCACGGCTTTAGAGGCGGCGGCACCGACATAACCCAACACCACCTCAAGTGTGGATACCGGCGCGGAAAGCATCTCGTACACCGTACCAACGAACTTCGGAAAGTAGATGCCRAACGAGGCATTCGAGATGCTATGAGTCAGCARRTTAAGCATGATCAARCCAGGCACRATGAATGCRCCRTAGCTAATGCCGCTGACCTGATCGATTCTTGAGCCGATTGCCGCGCCGAAGACGATRAAGTACAAAGAAGTGGTGATAACCGGYGCGACGATACTCTGCACCAGAGTGCGCCTGGTGCGAGCCATCTCGAATTTGTAGATCGCCATAATGCTGTAAATATTCATGACGACTCCGCGACTAGATTAACAAAAATATCTTCCAGAGAACTTTGTGTCGTATTCAAATCACGAAACGCGACACCCGCTAACTTCAGATCATCCATCAACGAAGTGATGCCCGTACGATCTCCTTGCGTATTAAATGTATAGACTAACTGCAAGCCATCCTCACTAAGATCGAGTTCGTAATTAACCAGACTCTCAGGTATTGCACGGAGCTGGTCACGAAGATCGAGAACCAACTGCTTCTTGCCAAGCTTTGCCATCAGCTTAACTTTATCTTCCATTAAAATAATTTCGCCGTTGTTGATTACCCCAACTCGGTCAGCGATTTCTTCAGCCTCGTCAATATAGTGTGTAGTCAGAATGATCGTCACACCTCCAGCTTTTAGTTCTCGCACAATCTCCCACATATCTTTTCGTAGAGAGACATCCACACCCGCTGTAGGTTCGTCGAGGAATAATACCGTCGGCTCATGGGAAAGCGCCTTCGCGATTAATACACGCCGCTTCATCCCGCCGGACAGCGTCATAATCATACTGTCTTTCTTATCCCACAGAGATAGAGAGCGTAATACTTTCTCAACATACACTGCATTCGGTGGCTTCCCAAACAGGCCGCGACTAAACGAGACTGTATTGAAAACAGTCTCGAAAGAGTCGGTGGTGAGCTCCTGAGGAACTAGACCGATGATCGAACGCGTCTTACGAAAATCTTCAATAATATCGTGACCATCTACGCTCACTGTCCCGGAGCTAGGCTTCGTGATGCCACAAACGATTGAGATAAGAGTTGTCTTACCGGCACCGTTTGGCCCAAGTAAAGCGACAATCTCCCCTTTCATAATTTCAAGGTTGATATCTTTGAGCGCTTGAAAACCGCCTGAATAGATTTTATTCAAGCCCTTGATACAAAGAATAGGTTTTTCGTCTGAACTCATGGGAAAAAGAGTATGAACACAGTCACATGCAAATACAACCTAGCTCTAGAATGGGCTCTGCCCGGTGTAGCTGCCACCTATACTTAGGCCATTTCTCTGAATCCCCATGTGCCAACTAGGCGAATGAATCGCTGATTTTCGGCGATTGCTGCTGCGCCTCTAACTTCACTCTAAGCAGGGTGCTTGTTCAATGTATGGCGAGATCGGGCATTCGCGTGGTACTTTATCAGCCTGTCGTATCTGCTACGGCATTCCTCCGGATATTCGAGCTAGATAGCATTGGCTCGATATTGAATGAGGTCTATCCACAGCGAAGTCCGAACGAAAGAATCAGCTATTGAGAAGAGACAAATAGAATGAAACGAATGAGCAGCGACGCTACACACTCGAAGTCTTTGGACGCGCACAATGCAATAGGGTTAAGAAAAACCTCTCTGCTGTTGTTGTCCGCATTTCTTTTCAGTTTTTCTGGGTATGCACAGGATACTGTAGAGCCTTCACTGAATACCGAAGAGCTCGAACTTACTTCCTGGCTGGATTCACAGGAAGGCAATATGCTCGAGATGCTGGAGCGAATCACCAATATCAATTCTGGCAGTCTCAATAAGCAGGGCGTCAACGAGCTCGCTTCAATATTTAGCGAGGAGTTGCAGCAATTGGGTTTCTCACTTTCAACCCTGCCCGGAGAAGTCATCGAAATGCCAAGCTGCCCAGGCAGCGACTACAACATCGACGTCGCCGACCATATTCTTGCTAGCAAAAGCGGCAGTGGCGCAAAACTATTACTGATGGGGCATCTGGATACGGTGTTTCCACCAGACAGCCCGTTCCAAAAATTTAGTCGCGAAGGCGACACCATGTATGGGCCTGGTGTGTCCGACATGAAGGGCGGCTTGGTTGTAATGCTGTACGCACTCAAGGCGCTAAACGAGAACGGTGAATTGGAGGATAAGTCTATTACCGTGCTACTCAACAGCGATGAGGAGATTGGCTCACTCACCTCGAGGAAGTATCTTGAAGAACAAGCAACAATGCACGACTGGGGCCTAGTGTATGAATCATCTGGCAACAATCGACTTACGCGCGAACGCAAGGGCTTGGGTCAGGCACGTTTCGTCGTGCACGGCAGAGCGTCACATGCCGGCGGTGCTCATAAGCAAGGCCGGTCAGCGATCAAGGAGTTGGCCTATAAGATCGTGCAGATCGAAAACATGACGGACTATGAGACCGGAGTAACTGTCAATGTGGGCGTGGTGAGCGGCGGCGAAGCGAGAAACACCATCGCTCCCTGTGCCGAAGCACTAATCGATTTACGCTATCCTGAAGCCCAGCAAGGTATCGATGCGATTGCCCAATTCGAAGAAATCTTCGGCAGTGTGTTCAGCTACCCTGTCGATTCTGGAGAGATAACCACGCAAAGCTGGACCAATTTGCATCGCCCGGCAAAAATAGCCACACCTGAGTCAGACTATCTATTGAACAAGACCATCGCCATCGGCCGCCTGCTAGGACAGGAGCTAGGGGTCAGTGATTCCGGCGGAGGAACTGACGGCTCGCTGACACAGGCAGTTGGGCTGCCGACTCTAGATTCTCTCGGTAGCGATGGCAGCGGCGCCCACTCGAATAGAGAGCAAGGCCGGGTTAGCTCTCTTGTAGAACGCGCAAAACTCAGCGCGGTACTTATCCGTAGACTGGCAGCAGAATAAATGTTTTCATGCTGTAGATCGAAGTCCAGTCAATGAATTGGGCTCTAGAGCCGATTAGGGTCTTAGCTAACCGGTGAAAAGAATAACGCTGAGGACAGCGAATGACCGCAAACCCTGATAGTAGCTCTGAAAGCACAATGGAAGATTCCGAATCTAACCTGTCCCCGGAAAAGGTAGCCGCCGCAAAGGCCTACCAAAATCCGCACTACCGCTATCTAGTGTTAGGCATTCTCACTGCCGCCTACGTCTCCAATTTCGTAGACAGACAAGTCATCAATGTTCTCGCGCAGTACATCATCGACGACCTACAGATTAGCGACGGTCAATTTGGCATGCTATCCGGCCTCGCCTTCGCATTAATCTACACAACCCTCGGCATACCTATCGCGCGCTTGGCCGACATCAGCAACCGGCGCAACATCATTGCTATATCAATCACCATATGGAGTGTAATGACTGCTCTGTGTGGAGCGGCACAGAATTTCACCCAATTATTTTTTGCTAGGTTTGGTGTCGGTATCGGCGAAGCGGGTGGATCACCTCCAGCTCACTCCATTGTCTCCGACATTTTTCCAGCCGCACAGCGCGCTACAGCTTTGTCCGTATATTCTCTCGGCGTATACGGCGGCATCCTGGTCGGCACCGTCGGCGGCGCCTATCTCGTTCAATATTTCGATTGGCGTACTGCTTTTGTAGTAGTCGCCATCCCGGGAATATTTCTTGCGCTACTCGTTAGATTCGTAATCAAGGAGCCGCCTCGCGGCATGGCCGAATCACGTAAAGATGTGGCACCACCCGGCTTCCTGCGTGTACTGCATTTTCTTTGGGAGAGAAAATCGTTTCGACACCTCTCCTTCGCCTGCGCATTGCATGCCTTCGTCACCTATGGCATGGGCAACTTCATGCCCCTGTTTCTAGGGCGCGTCCATGGCATGCCAATTTTAGATGTGGGCTTGTACTACGGCCTGATCGCAGGCATCGGTGGTTTAGCCGGCACCTTCTTCGGTGGCTGGATGTCAGATCGTATGGCAAACAAGACCGGAGACAAGACTTGGTATATATGGATTCCCTTCATCTCTACGTTGCTGGCAATTCCTCTAGGACTGATCACTTATTTGGTGATGCCCAACGGGTATACCGCGGCGTTCTCTTACCTGCTGCCAGTTTTCTGCGGCGGCTGGTATCTTGCGCCCTGCATTGCATCGACTCACTTTCTAGTTGGCATTCGTATGCGCGCCATGGCATCGGCGATCTTGCTGTTCATGTTAAATTTAATCGGCCTAGGACTAGGCCCGATGCTAACTGGCTTCATGAGTGATTTTTTCGAACCAACTTACGGCTCTGATTCGCTACGCTATGCGATGTCGATTACGCTGCTGGTAAATTTCTGGTGTGCCTTCCACTATTGGAAGGCGACACGTACGATCAG
>JAESUV010000256.1 GCA_016762975.1 Gammaproteobacteria bacterium
TTAGATTCTCATCTGACGCCTCACCATTCGGTAGACCGGTTCGTAAACTTTAGCTTCAATTGCCGAAGTCATTTATATCATCCTATTTTTTATATGCGATTCATGCCAGCAAGAGTCAATATGAGCCCACAGCGTCCTGCGTGATCAGTTGATCTCGACAACAGGGCTAAGCCCATCACCTTGAGCACATGCAGAAAATTCAGAGCCAGCCGTAGTCCCCCAGCACCTCGAAAGGCAATGGCGAAATGCGTAGGGTCTGAATCGTCCTTCTGCTGCAATAAAGCGATTAACTCTCATGCCTTAGCATGCTCCATTTTTTTTGTTTTACTTCTGAAATTCCATGTAAATTTTTACTTTCTCAACTTAATGTCACTTCTGACGACTTACTCGTTAGGTCTAGTAACGGACTAATTAACAAAATGACGTTGCTCATTAGCGCTCTTGCCATATCTACCACCTACACAAAATCCTCAAAATTCAATTCTTCTGTATAAACCCTATTGCCCGCACTGATTAAAAACGGACCGCTGCATCTATACAGAGCAATTATCATTCCAAGTCGTTGTATTGCAGGATATTTTTTAGCTAGGCTAGACTGTACAAGGGCTGTAGAGGTGGGCGCGTTTTTTAAAGGATTTAATTGGCGCCAGAAAAGCGCCAAGAATTTGACATATACAAGTTATCAGGCCGTGCTGCGCCAGAAAAACATCGCCACAACCGCGAATCACAGCAAAGCTGACGCTCAGGCTTTCGGAGGCGTAACGCCAGTCTGACCCATGTATTTTCCACCGCGCTGCTTATAGGTAACTTCACACTGTTCGTCAGATTGATAGAACAACATCTGTGCTACCCCCTCATTCGCGTAAATCTTGGCGGGCAAGGGAGTCGTATTGGAGAATTCGAGGGTGACATGCCCTTCCCATTCAGGCTCCAACGGCGTGACATTCACGATGATGCCACAGCGAGCATAGGTCGACTTCCCCAAACAGATAGTCAACACATCTTTCGGGATGCGAAAATATTCTATGGTCCTTGCTAGTGCGAAGGAGTTGGGCGGAATTACGCAGTAAGGCTCATCGATCGAGATAAAACTGGATTCATCAAAATTCTTTGGGTCCACTACGCTGGTCGTGTGTACATTCGTAAAAATTTTGAATTCGGTGGCGCATCGCACATCATAGCCGTAACTGGATGTGCCGTAAGAGATCACTTTCTCACCGTCCACATAGCGAACCTGACCAGCCTCGAACGGTTCTATCATTCCTTGCGTGGTTGACATTTCCCTGATCCAACGATCGGATTTGATACTCATAACTCTCTGTCCAAGATTAAATTTGCTTCGAGCCGCGCTAACTACAGCCACGTGATTCTCTGCTAATTCGCGTAGCCGAGAGAACGCGAATCATAGAGGCAATCGATCATGGAATCATCCCTTATTTACCTTTTGGCCTCACACTGCTCCTTCTTTGTGGCTATGCTTGAAGACCGAGTCAGCACAAAAACAGGCTGAAAATATTTAGCCATTGCAGTATGATGCGGCGCCTATCAAGMTGACTAYAGYGGTCCAATTTYAGYATTCAGARTTAACGTCCAAGGGATCTTGCAACGTCRYAATCAGTTAGCGAYAACGYCAGRATTYCTTAGCTATAYAGMTTGAATAGAAYCAATATTTGGAGRAARCCGTGAGGAAATGGCAGTGTTTRGTATGTAGTTTTGTCTATGAGGAAGCTCTAGGCCTRCCGGACGATGGYATTCCTGCTGGCACTAGCTGGGACGACATAYCCGATGATTGGATGTGCCCAGAATGCGGAGTMGGTAAAGAAGACTTCGAAATGATCGAARTCAATTAGTAACAACACGAAGTGCGMRAGCAGTANTCATCCTAGCAATCGCACTAAATGATAGAGAAAAAYGGCGGGTAGTGAAMGTGAGTCAGCGAAAAATATTRGTTACTAGTGCTTTGCCTTATGCAAATGGGGGCATYCATCTTGGGCACCTMATGGAAGCCATTCAGACAGATATTTGGGTTCGCCTGCAGAAACTTCGAGGCAACGACTGCGTCTATGTCTGTGCTGATGATGCACATGGTACAGCGATCATGCTCAGCGCTGAACAACAGGGAATCACCCCAGAGAAGCTAATCGAAAATGTCAGCAATGAGCATCAAAGAGATTTTGCAGACTTTCTGATTCACTTCGACAACTACCACTCGACGCACTCCGAAGAAAACCGAGAATTCTCCGAGCACATTTATAAGGCTCTAGACAAAAACGGGCATATAAATAGAAGAAGCATTACGCAGCTGTTCGATCCCCAGAAGAAGCTATTCCTCGCAGACAGATACGTCACCGGCACCTGCCCGAAGTGCAAAACGGCAGATCAGTATGGAGACAATTGTGAAGCCTGCGGCTCTACCTATAGCCCCTCCGAGCTAATCGATCCGCGCTCTTCGATCTCCGGTGCGACACCTATCGAAAAAGAATCCGAGCACTTCTTCTTTGCCCTTCCCGAATTCCGCGACATGCTCTCAGAATGGACACGCAGCGGAACATTGCAAGACGCTGTCGCCAATAAACTACGAGAGTGGCTAGACACAGAACTGCAAGAATGGGATATCAGTCGTGATGCGCCCTACTTCGGATTCGAAATTCCCGACGCTCCTGGCAAATATTTCTATGTATGGCTTGATGCACCTATCGGCTATATGGCTAGCTTTAAAAACTTATGCGATCGCACAGATTACAACTTCGATGACTACTGGCAAAAAGGCCAAGATACGGAGCTATACCATTTCATCGGCAAAGACATTATCAACTTCCACACGCTATTCTGGCCTGCGATGCTAACAAGTGCCGGATACCGAAAGCCCTCCGCTGTCTACGTGCACGGCTTTCTAACCGTGGACGGCACAAAGATGTCCAAGTCACGTGGCACATTTATAAATGCGCGCACTTATCTCGACCACCTCAATCCTGAATATTTACGTTATTTCCTAGCGGCGAAGCTATCTAACGGCATCGACGACCTGGATCTAAACCTTGAAGATTTTGCACAGAGAGTCAATTCCGACCTAGTTGGCAAAGTAGTAAACATAGCGAGTCGCTGTGCTGGGTTTATCGGCAAAGGCTTCGATGGTTACCTTGCACAAAACCCAGACAACCCCGACTTACTCGCCGAAATTCAAGCGGCGAAAGACGAAATCGGGGATTACTTCGAGTCACGAGAATACAGCAAGGCAATTCGTCTGATCATGGCCCTCGCAGACAAGGCAAACCAGTATATCAATGACAAAGAACCTTGGGTTATTGCAAAGGCTGACAAGCAATCACCGGAACTGCAAGCCATCTGTAGCAGCGGCATTAATGCCTTTCGCCTGCTCATCTGCTATCTAAAACCGGTACTGCCCACCATGGCCGCGGATGTAGAGCAATTTCTTGCTATCGAACCACTGCAATGGGATGACGCTGATAGTCTTTTAGTTGGGCACAAGATTAATAAATTTAAGCCACTGATGACTCGCGTGGAAGCTGACAAGGTAAAGGCTATGGTTGATGCAACTCAGAAAGAGTTTGAGGCACAGGCGAAAGCGAAGTCTGCCGCGGCCCCGCAGCCTGAAGAAAATACTACGGGTTTCGAGAATGAGATCGATTTCAACGATTTCGCCAAAGTCGATCTTCGCGTCGCGAAGATCACCAGCGCCGAACACGTCGAAGGCGCAGACAAATTATTGAAGTTGGTATTGAATCTGGGTAAAGATAAAAACGAGGAAGACATTGTTCGCACTGTGTTTTCTGGCATCAAGTCWGCGTACGACCCAGATAAACTAGTMGGCATGCTGACTGTCGTCGTCGCAAAYCTAAAGCCCCGCAAGATGAAATTTGGCATGTCTGAAGGAATGATTCTCGCCGCTGGTCCAGGTGGAAAAGAAATTTGGTTGTTCGAGCCCCATGCCGGCGCTCAGCCGGGCATGCGCATCACCTAGTTTTTGAAACTCAAGACCTAAACCTCATAAACTAGGATTGCAGCAATCATCTGCAAGATTATTCACCTCTCACAGGTCCCATCAACTGCAGATAGTGTTGCTAGGCTATGTTGCTAAGGCGCGCAACGCGACTGGCGCTGCGGTCGCGAACATATTAAGCTTCAGCATTCTTTCGCGTGTTGGCGAGCAACATCCTGCCAGTGTGAATATCAAAATTCGAACCAGAGGTCTTCTGCTATGCGTTTTCCYACCYGCTTTTCTGGCAAACCGCGCCGCATGTTCTTGCTAACACTGTMTTTGCTTTCYTTCGTAGYTAGCAACGGCGCRGYCGCCCAAAACAGCGAAATAAGGGCAATCGAAGAYTCGGTGATAAAAATTTACACCACGCAGTCTGCACCGGAMYRCWKYAYSSYBYRGCKYYKSMWYASWSMVRGVSRMRSYRGCGSKKSRRSYWYAKKKMWYYCYGRCRRSCWRATYYTSACSAATGCMCAYGTSGTWGCSAAYGCSAGTTAYGTRCARGCACAAAAGCACAACGACCCCAAACGCTATCTAGCGAGAGTYACCTTCATCTCTCATGAAGCTGACCTTGCATTAATAACCGTTGATGAACCCGGTTTTTTTAGTGACCTGAARGCGCTGAGCATTGGCGATCTCCCCGAGCCATTGCAGGARGTCTCTGTGTATGGATACCCAATGGGCGGCAAATCTCTAAGCATCACCAAAGGTATCCTCTCTCGCGTTGAGCARCAGGTTTATTCCCATGCTGGCGCCTAYCTGTTAGCCGGCCAAATAGATGCAGCCATCAATCCTGGCAATAGCGGTGGGCCAGTCATAGTCGACCAACAGATCGTCGGAGTTGTCATGCAAGCCAACAGCGGCAGCCGTGCAGAGAACCTCGGCTACTTCGTTCCACCCAGCATGATTCGGCACGTACTAACCGACAGTAAAGATGGCATTCACGATGGCTTCCCAGACCTGGGCTTTCGTACACAAACCCTCGACAGWCCTTCCGCAAAGAAAGCCTACGGCCTAAGCGATGAACAGAACGGCGTRATGGTTATTAAAGTYTTCGACGATGCCCCAGCACACGGCGTATTGCAGAAGAATGATGTCATTCTGMAARTCGATGATTTCGATATTGCTGAGGATGGCAGCATTCATCTTTCAGARGATGTACTCACCGATTACAAACACGCCATAAATTTACACCACGTGGGTGACTCTGTTGATATCACCTATGTTCGGCAAGGCGAAGTTCGAACRACYAGCCTTGAGGCRCGCAAAGCTCTCGACAGTTACAGCCTGGTTTCAGGTGAACAGTTCGATAAAATCCCTGAATACTAYATCTACGGAGGAATTTTATTCGTCCCTCTTAATATGAATCTCATTAAACGCTGGGGAAGTGATTGGAGTCGCACSGCACCGGTTAGCCTCTTACAGGCACGCAATGAGTGGAGCTCTCCKGAGCGAAGACAATTGGTGGTGGCGCTTCAAGTCATGGCCGCCGATGTAAACCTCGGTTATCACGACTGGCGCAACTGGATCGTCGAGGTCGTTAATGGCGAGCCAGTAAGAGATTTCGCTCACTTTTCCAATCTAGTTAAGAACAACAAAAACGATAACGTGGTAATGGAAAACAAAAATGGCTATCAGTTAGTGATAAACCACGAACAAGCCATAGCAAGCGAAGCCGACATCCTTTCTCGCTATCAGATACCCGCGAGCCATTCGATCAACCTTTTCGAGGACTAGAAATCGCAGCGTGACAAACTATCTCAGCATCATTGTTGCCGCTGCCCTCGTCAATAATCTGATATTGATTCAGCTTTTTGGCGTCTCCTCACTCTTCTATGCGACGAAAAGATTGCCTCAGGCAATCGAATTTGCGCTATTTAACTTTGCTGTTCTTTTTCTGAGTTTGGTAATTAACCTGTCTATTTACCGCCTCATTTTGGTCCCGCTTCATCTAGAGTTCTTTCGCCTAATCGTCTTTGTAGCGACAAGCGCCCTACTGACCACGCTTTTCTTGCATTTGATCACGAGGCATTTTCCCTTCTCAGCAAGGCAGCAGGGTCTGCTTCTATTTCTAATCGGCGGCAACAGTGCCGTATTAGGAGCGACACTATCAAGCAGCACTAGCGTTCTAGGCATCAGTGAAAGTATCGCCTACAGCTTAGGTGCTGCATTAGGCTATTCCCTGATGATTGTAGGGTTCGCTGCCCTACGCATCCGCCTAGAACTTGCCGATGTCCCTGCTCCATTTCAAGGCCATGCTATTCAACTAATTACCGCAGGCCTCGTAGCAATTAGCCTACTTGGCTTCGCTGGGTTGGCATAGAGTGATGCTACCTTTAATCTCACATTGGCTCACCCAGCTCATCATTGGAGCCAGCCTCTTGCTATTAACCACATTCGTGCTTCTAGAGATTAGTCGATACTTGCGCCTGCAGTTAAGCGCACAAAAGTCGCTTGTAAATCGAATAAATCGCGCACTGCCACAGACTCAATGCGGGCAGTGTGGACACCCAGGTTGCCTCCCCTATGCTCGGTCCATAAGTTTGGGCGAGGCAAGCAATAAATGTCCGCCCGGTGGCCGCGAAACAATTCTGGAGCTCGCCGAATTACTCAATGAACCTGTACGAGAGCTTGATCCAGCACATGGCCAATTTAGAAATTTCAGTGTTGCCGTAGTTAGAGAG
>JAESUV010000257.1 GCA_016762975.1 Gammaproteobacteria bacterium
TAGCGCAGCGGCCACTCGATAACGTCGGTGTACAGTATGGTTTGTTAGCATTGAATCAAGGCGCAATCACGGCGCAGCAGTTCCTAGATCTAAATCAGGGCATCGGTGGCTTCGACTATGATATGAATCATGTACCACAGCGGCACCGAGCAGACTCACAAGCTCGCAAACGTGCCATAGAGTCAGGAAGAATCCTCTATGGGGGGGCGGGCCTAGCCTCGACCCCGGTTATAGACTACCGAACCTACAATGATCATAAAGAAGGCGGTGACATTCACATGATCGTGCACCAGTTCTCGACTCGGCAGCGGTTGGTTAACGCGAATGGGCATGCGGATAACCATGTGATGCAGGTGGGTGGTCAGTGGGACTTCATYGAGGGGCAGRATGAYCTYGGAAACCTATTTCGCCARATGGACTATTGGATTCGAAATATYCAAGCCGATAGCCTGGASTCCGACCCGGMAWTTCGCGTCGTACGCAATAAGCCGGCGAGCCTCCTYGATAGCTGCTGGGATACTACCGGCGAGGTTATTGAATTAATCGAAGAACCCTTGGCATTCGCCTCCGAGTCGCGTTGTTCTCAGCTGTATCCCAGCTATCAATCGCCAAGACAGATTGCCGGTGCGCCRCTGGCGAATGACATTGTGAGCTGCCAGTTAAARCRTATCGATTTAGCCGACTATGCTRTCTCATTTACGAGTGATGAGTATCAGCAGTTATTGAGCGTATTTACGGGTGGAGTCTGCGATTGGTCGCGTGGCGACAGCAGCGGRTCGAGACATCAGGGAACCTGGAGGTCGTTTGGTCCCTCGCCGRTTAATAAGCTCTAYTAGATAGTAAAGCCATCAGCTTYACGAACKCCTGTTTTATTTTCCAATTGATAATTTCCAGTACTGTCAGAGGATTTCCTGTGAATTTTTCTTTAGATCGAACCGCTGTACTTTATGGTTTTTTATGTCTAAGTTATTTGCTGGTAGCGCCATTTACAGCCGTTGAAATTTCCKCYTTACTAAAAATTGTACCTATTCTTTTCTTGAGTTTTCTCGCCGTTAGAGCTGGAATCAATYCTCTGAGTGGTCATTTATTATTAGCACTTCTCTTCAGTATGGGCGGCGATGTATTGCTCGAAATGGATCTATTCGTGCCGGGGCTTTCTTCCTTCTTGCTTGCTCAATTTCTTTACGGCAGTCTGTTTTTTAGATACCACAGCAGCTGGTCCGTAAACTACCCAATAGGCCTTTTGCTGGTAGGTGCCAGCTTAGTGATGGTCTATGTCATGTGGAATTACGCGGGTGAGATGCGGCTCCCTGTTATTGCCTATCTTTCGGTGATCACCTATATGGGGCTAAGCGCAAACACATCTACCATCAAAGGCGCCATGCTTGGTGCTGCAGTCTTTATTTTTTCAGATTCCGTAATTGCCATTAATCGGTTCGTGATGGAGGTTCCTGCTGCGGACTGGCTAATAATGACAAGTTATTATGTCGCCCAATTCTTATTGGTTAGCTGTGTATTACACAAAATTCGAGCCGAGGCAGGACAGGCAAAGGAAAAATAGCGGGCAAGGGGGCATCTTCTTTCGTCCGCTCACAGCCAAAGTGCACATTCATTGCTGTGTTGTGGAATTGGCCAAAATTCAGTGCTTATTATTAGATGGCAGGAAAAAGCTTGCTCCTATAGTAGGTACAGGTTCTAAGCTATATCCCAAATCGGATCATTAGAGAGATTGTTAGCCTTGAAAAATTTCATCCAGACTCTGGGATCAGCGTCCATTCTCATCGCAGCGCTTATGCTATCGCTTAGTGTTCAGGCGGCTGCATTAGAATCGGAGTTATCTAAAGTGACCTTGTTTGTCGAAGGCATGATGAAAAGCCGCGGCGGAGTCACTTGACTAAGCTGACCCGAGAGCGTCGTAGCAGCTCTGTCAGAGTTGCCTGGAATAAAGTCAGAAGAACATGTTGAGATGATACTCGATAGGGATGCTTTCAGCATTGAGTATGATTCAAACATTACTTCGCTGGATGATATGTATGAGGCGATTTTAAGCTTAGGTTATACGCCTCGCTTAGCGGTTGACGGTGTTTCCGAAATGAAGCAGCTTGTTCCTGAAGGTGAAGTGCCGGAGCCAATTGCCGCTGCGCTAACAAGTGCTCGTGTCGAAGAGAAGTTGGTTTTTGTCGATTTCTTCGCAGAATGGTGTATCGCCTGCAAAGCGTTGGAACAGAAAACCCTAAACAATACGGATGTGCAATCCGCACTTCAAAACTATATCTTTACCAAAGTTGATACTGATCTTTTCCCTCAAAGTGCAGTTTTTTACAATGTTGTAGGCATGCCAACGTTGTTGGTGCTGGATGCTACCGGGAAGGAAATATTTCGATCAGTTGGTCCAATCGCAGCGGAAGAATTAGCTGAGAAACTAGACAGCCTCAATGCAGTAAACTAGTTCCAATTTAGGTGAACTGATTCGTTTGTAATTTTCGCGGCAAGTTTTCATAGGCAGAAGACTATTCATATAAACTGTCAATTATAGGGCAGTCCGGCACTTTACCTTTGCTGCAATGAGCGGTCATTTCTAAGAGCACTTTCTGCATTCGGCGCAGATGTTCAATTTTTTCTGCTATCTGCCTCTCATGCTCAATCGTCAAGGTGTAAATTTCCCCGCAAGTAAAATCTCCCGTGTCGACCAGTGACAAAAGGTCGCGAATTTCTTTCAATGAGAAGCCAAGCCCTCTGCACTTGTGTATAAAATTTAGTCTTCTTACATCCTCCTCAAAATAGATTCTCCGCCCGTTTCCACTTCGTTTAGGCAGAGGTAAAATACCTTCTCGCTCATAATACCGAATGGTCTCAATATTAACGTCAGTTGCAATAGACAACTTGCCAATGGGGATTGCGTTCATAACTTTCTCGGTAAAATCGATCTAGATCTGGATTCTGTAGTAACTACAGGATGCACAGTATTTGCCCATTAGGCAATAAACAGGAGTTACTAGTTTTGCGCAATTGAATAAGATCGAGAGAGCTAAATGAAAAAAGGGGGGGGGCAAGAAAACATTGGAATATGAAGCGCCGACTGGCAGATTTGGCAGCAGTGCTGCGCTCTCGGCTATAGCCGCTCTTTTTTGAGAAGGTTGAATTGGCGTAGCGAATAGCTAATTTCTTGGAATGTCTATATTCTCTGCCTGTCTCAGAACTTAACTAAAAAACACTTTTACAAAGAATGTGAGGATTAAAGATGAAGATTTTGTCTGCTTTTAAGCCAACCAGTCTGAATTCCTTGGCGGGCGCGGTTTTGACAATGCTGTTGATGCAGGGCAGTGTTTTGGCGCAAGATCACCCAGACGTAGGGGCAGCACATGGATCCCATCATGGCTCTGTGGAAGGGGCTCACGAAGCGATGGATGATTTTCATCATGGCTCTACAGACGGGGCTCACGAAGCAATGGATGGGTCCCATCATGGGGCGGCGGGTGATACACCTCATGGGTCTGCAGGTGGATCTCATCATGGGTCTGCAGGTGATGCACCTCATGGGTCTGCAGGTGGATCTCATCATGGATCTGCGGGTGGTGCACCTCACGGATCTGCCGGCGGGGCTCACGGCACTGGAAGCGGTAGTAATCCCCATTTCTAGCAAGGGTGATTGGTTGGCTTCTGTGTGAACCAATACCCTTTTATAAGAGCACGAGCAGAGATCAAAACGATCGATGAGTGGCTTTAGAATTAAGCGGTTTAGCGGGAGTCTCTGGCTGACTAGCTCCAGAGGTTTTTCGCTTTTGTGCTAGATAAATTGTACATCCTGATGCTTTACTGCTGATTCTGCTCCGAAACCAACATGATGCGCATTTCCAGTCGTTTAATTTCGCGCATTAACTCGGTCTTCTGAATTTGTTGCCAACCTAGAATTTTTAGCATGGTAAAAGCGAAACCACAGCCGAGTATCAAAAGAGCCCAATTGAGGCTGGATTTAATATCGGAAGTACCCAGATACTGAATTACGAAGTAGACAAATAAAGCGCTTACAACTATCCCTAGAAAATACATGTAATAGCTTATCCAAGCCTGCTTGCCTTTAAAGGTAAGGCCTACCAATTCGAATATGCCGGCACTATCGTCAATTTCATCGATCGCTTTCTGATCTTCTGCCGCTAGGGCGTTGCGGATCTGCTCGTCAATATTGCTCATGATCAATCTCCAATAACTTTATCATCATCTTGCGCGCGTAAAAAAGTCGGGACTTCACGGTGCCGCGTGGCACGTCGCTGACTTCGGCTATTTCCTGAATCGTTAATGCTTCCAGATAGTAGAGCCTTAGAATCGTTGACAGTCTGGCATCCATCTTCGATAATACTTGTTCGACGCTTATCTTCTCTTCGATGCCGTCGTGAATTGGAATCTCTGGCAGTTCTTGCTGTACTTGAATAAATTCGCGCTCGCGTATCGTCTTGCGTAGCCAGTCCACGCAGCGTCTCTCTACTATGCGAAAACTCCATTTAGGATAGCTGGCGGGGTCGGACAGTTTGTGCAGACTCTTACTAATGGAGATCAGGCACTCCTGTGTTACATCCTTCGCCGCCTCTCGATTCTTCAGCCGATTCAGGGCGTACAAGAAATAGCGCTGTTCCCAGTTTTTAATCAAGGTATTGAATGCATCTTTCTCCCCGCGCTGACTCTCAATAACAAGCCATTCGTTGAAACTGCGTTCTTTCAAGTTGTGCATAATAGTCACTTGATGACAGGTCGGGGGTATAACGCAATTGGTTCAAATAGCGTAGCGAATATTCAGTTTAACTCTAGTTCTAACAATGCGCCCTAGTGGCGTTTAAGGCCATTTCAATTTGTAACAGATAGCCCGCTCAACTGGCCGAATAGCGCTTGATTAATGCCATGTAGTGGTTTAATTTCAATAGCTTACATCTACAGAGCGTTCAATAGCGAGCGCAGGGCTGGAATATTGGCCTAACGGAGAACTAACGCAATGATTACGTTCAACAAACTAATCACCCTTGCTGCAATTGTTTTCAGCAGTTCAGCAATGGCCGCCGAAAATTACGAGCCTGGGAGAACTGCCTCAGGCAAGCCGGACTTGCAGGGCTTCTGGACTAACGCTTCATTGACCACGATGCAGCGTTCCAGTAACTATGAGCAGGTCGGACTCACTATTGCTCTAGAGCAGTTGGCTGAGCTCACGGCGAACCATCATCAGAACGTACGCCAAGCTACCGATGACAATCAAGTACAGGGTGAGTTGCCATCAGGTAAAGATCTCGGGCTAGGCCGAGGTTATAACGCATTCTGGGTAGACCCAGGTTCCACCTTTGGCTACGTCAAAGGCGAGTACCGCACTTCGTGGATYACCTACCCCGAGAACGGGCGYATTCCYTATTCCGAAGAGGGAAATAGGCTGCGTCAGGAAAATCGCGCTAAATTTTCAGGCAATGATGGCCCAGAAGGACGCGCACTCGGTGAGCGTTGCATTATCGGATTCGGTAGTACTGGCGGCCCACCCATGAACAATGTGTTGTACAACAACATGTACCAGATCGTACAGACAGACGACTATGTGATGATCATGGTGGAGATGGCACATGACGCGCGTATCATTCCTATCGACAAAGATCACCGTCCAGATGCCTGGAAGCCTTGGCTAGGTGATTCGGTCGCGCATTGGGATGGCGATGTATTAGTGGTGGAGACTAGAAAGCTGCATCCACAGCAGGCACTACGCAATATTGCGGCGCTGTCGGATCAGGGAGTGGTTATCGAGCGTTTTAGCCGCTCCTCTGATGAGCAGATTCTGTATGAATTCGAGATCAGAGACCCAATCTTCTACACTGAAGCTTGGAGTGGCGAGATGGTTTTCAATGCGACAGACACTCAGCCTTATGAATATGCCTGCCATGAAGGCAACTATGGCCTGCCAGGCATTTTGGCTGGGGCGCGCCGCGCGGAGATGGATGCGCAATAAGCCAGTTGTTGGTGGCTGGCCCGTCGATAGCTGAATTGATAACTAAACAGAAAAATAAATAAAAAAGGGCCACATGGCCCTTTTTTATTTACTAATCTTGAGTCGGTGCTTTCAATTACTCTTTCCAGAATTCCATCATCTCCATAAACATGAAGGATGCCGACCAGGTAATAAGCGATAGACCTGTAATAGCCTCCATGCCAGCTAGAAAACGCAGATGCCCGCTCGGTTCAATATCACCGTAGCCTAGCGTCGTGTAATTCGTAAAAGAGAAGTACACCGCGTCGGTCAGGCTGCCATCGAACCTGCCTTCCAGAGTGCCGAAATCGCCATAGTTAACCATCAGATAGAAGGCAAGTCCGAATATCCAAACTTCTATAATATGGCCGCAGATCGTCCCAAAAACTCCAATGATTACCCTCACTCGATGTTTCATTTGGAGTCGCGGAATAGTTACCCAGAGTAGCCGTAGCACTTCGTAGTGAATCACGACCGTAGTAGCGACCAGTCCGCTAATTATGAGAATAGAAACCAACATATCAACATTATGTCCTGTTTAGAGTGTAATTTACTGAGAGCACGCAATTTCTAGTTCGAGATTCTACTTATGTAGCCCCTGATGCTAGAAAACGGCAACGATACTTAGTAAGGTTAAATTGACACTTCGCGAATAGCAATACGAATCCAATGAGAAG
>JAESUV010000107.1 GCA_016762975.1 Gammaproteobacteria bacterium
GGTAAGAGAGCTGGCGCTCAGGGTAAGCAAGCGAGCGGCATGCTGGAGTAAAAAATCGCAATTAACTGAGCCTCTATCTCCCTGGTTCGAAGGCCTGTTAGCCACGCTGTAGCTACGGCTAGAATGCGTTAGTCAATACAACTAGTGAGGTTCGTCGTCAGCCACTATCGCGCTGGGCAATGCCATGGCAGTAAGCTTCGGTCCGTTCTGCAGCATCACATACTGATGACCCTCGTGCTGGTAGGTCATCATGCCGTAGCGACTGGCCTCAGAGATTTCGACTCGCGCTAGCTCTTCGCCTGTGCGCTTATCGATAGCGAATAAGTGTGGCCTGCCATCTCCAACCGCACCAGAATAAATCAGCATGTTCTTAGTAACCACCATGGTCGCCTTAGAGCCACTACCAGTATTACCTACATCGACACCAGCTAGCAGTGGGTGGTTAGCAATATTGTCCGGTGTCTCTCCAACAGGCAGCGTAAACAAGGTGTCGCCTGTGTTCATGTCGATAGCTTGAATACGGCTATACGGTGGCTTCGTTAGGGGAATACCCTGAATGCGGCCTGGCGAGACGGAGCGTACAACTGCGTAGTCCGCGAAGGTCGCCCCAGTCGGATCGTTCCAGCGCAGATCAGCCTCGGCACCCGGGCCAAGTACTCGCGCCGTACAACCGGTGCTTGAGGTTACGTAGAGAATGCCAGACTCAGGATCGGCCGCGGCTGGTCCATTGATGTTGGCTCCACCAGCTCCGCCGGGACACCACAGTGCAGCTGTCTTGCCCAAGTCGTTATCGGAATGCAAAGGCGGGTTGAAAAGCGGCCCGATCTCGAACTCAGACACCGCTTCTATTGCAAGTCGGCGTAGTTCCGGCGTGAAGTCTACGAGATCATTGATAGAGATGCCCTGCAATTCGAATGGCTCAGGCTTCGTTGGAAACGGCTGAGTCGGAGAGAGCATCTCTCCCGGCACCTGCGACCTTGGTACAGGGCGCTCGACCATCGGCCACAGTGGCTCGCCAGTCTCACGATTGAAGGCATATACGAATCCTTGCTTCGTCGCCTGCGCAATTGCGGGAACCTCGCGGCCCTCTATGTTTACATCTAATAAAACTGGAGCGGTCGGCGTGTCGTAGTTCCAAATATCGTGATGCACCATCTGAAAATGCCACGCTCTCTCGCCGGTATCAGCATCGAGTGCAATCAGGCTCGCAGAATATAAATTGTCACCCGGTCGGAAACCACCGTAAAAATCGATAGTTGCACTGTTAGTTGGGATATAGACAAGGTTCAGATCCTGATCGGCAGACAGTGGCGCCCACGAAGATACGTCACCGGTCCACTGCCAGGCATCATTTTCCCAAGTCTCGTGGCCGTATTCACCGGGACGCGGAATTACATTGAACTTCCACTTAAAGTCGCCCGTAGTTGCATCGTAGGCGAGAATGTCCCCTGGAATATTTTCGATCCGCGCCTGGTTGTAACCCTGCTCGGCCGAGTTTCCAACGATGATCGTGCCATTGACTACGATCGGCGGCGAGGAGGAAGTGATATAACCAGTCTCTAAAGGAATTCCCTCGTAGGGATCATAGGGATGGCCTAGGTCAGCTAGTAGGTCAACAACTCCCGTTGCCGGGAATCCATCTACAGGAATCTGACCACCGAAGCCTTCAAGCGGAGCACCGGTCTCAAGGTCCAAAGCCGTTAGAAAAAATGCAGGGGAAGTAATATAGACTACCTTGCGTCCGTTAACCTCGGCGATGGTGACGCCTTTGCCATAATCTTTACGCATGGAATATTCGTAGCGAGCAGTCTTCGGCTCGACATAAGTCCAGATCGTCTCGCCAGTCTTAGCGTCGATAGCGATCACATAGCGCCGCGGCCCAGCGACGGTAATAATCTTGCCGTCGACATAACTAGGCGTTGAGCGGCCGCTCGCCGCATTGAAGCTTGCGCCATCCCAGACCCATGCCTCTTCTAATTCTTTGAAGTTCTCGGGCGTGATCTCATCGACAGGCAGGTAACGCGTGTGCGCAAAATCACTACCCAAGGTTAGCCATTCGACTGAATCCTGTGCCAAAGCCAGTGAACTGACAGAAGTCACAAGCGAGACAATAATTCCCGCAAATACCCTCGTGGCTAGTTTAGAATTACTGAAACAGTTCATTGCTTTGAAACCTCATTTTGCTTGAGTTTACAGAGCGCTCATCGCGCGGGGTAGTAACAGTGCTGGTTAGCTCCGCCATTCAGTCAAAAGCGAGTTAGATCTCTATTGCGCTCATTAAAGTAATGGATACAGTCAGTGCCTGCAAGTTAGTTACCTAGGAAAAATCCCTAGAAAATAGGGTGTTTAAGACAATATGCGCACTTCGCGCTGCGGGAACGGGATAGAAATATTTGCCTCACTCAGCGCATCTTTAATCGCCTGATTCGCAGCAAATCGAATCTGATGGAAGCTTTCGGTTTTTGCCCAAGCACGTATCGCGATAGTGATCGCGCTGTCGCCAAACTCATCGATGCCGATCTGAATTGCGCGCTCCTCACTCAAGCCATCCACCTTCGCAAGCTTCGCCGTGATGGCCGCTATAGCCGCGTCGGTATCGCTGTCGTAGGCGACGCCAATCGAAAGCTCCAAGACTGTGTCTGTGTGGGAGTTATGGAGGATTTCTCCGACTATATGCTTGTTCGGGATTAGAATCAGCTCTTCATCCTCATTACTTAACAATGTGTAGGCGAGATGAACTTCCTTCACTACGCCGAACACGCCCTCAATTCGAATCGTATCGCCCACCACAAACGGCCGACTAAAAATGATGCTGAGGCCCGCACCGTAGTTTGACAAAAGGCCTTGCATCGCTAAACCAGCACCCAAGCCTAAGGCGCCGACTGCAGCGAGGAATGGGGTAACTTGTATCCCGAGCTTCGGCAGGGCAATAAGAACAGCACTGACGATGATGGCGATACGGGCAGCACTGGCAAAGAAGCGGCTAAGGGTTATATCTAGCGATTTTTTGCTGCAAAGAGCCAGCACCAAGCTGCTTACCCACCTGCCGACGAAGACACCTAATACCAGAACGACAAGCGCGCCTAATATCTGGAAGCTGTATGTGACCATATACGTCACGAACATGTTGTAGAGGTCGGTCACTAACTCTAATTCTTCTTGTCCCATAATCTTTATTCTCTGCGGCCAATTAACTCGCGTATCATGTGAGTCTCGTATTCTGCCACGTCAACCCGCCTAGGCAAACAACAGGCATCTCAATCTCAGCAAGAATCTCCCCATGAATTCAGACATCAATGAAAACTCAACGCAGGACGAAGGCATGGCGATGCTTGAAAATCGCCTTCGCAAAAATCAGCGCATACTAGGAAAGTGGGCGCGACAGCAGGATATTGAGTGCTTTCGTGTGTACGACCGCGATCTACCGGAGTATGCGTTCGCTATCGACTGTTAYGGGGAATACGTGCAGATGGCGGAGTATCAGGCTCCCTCYGAGATCAGCGAWGAAAAAGTGAGCGCAAGACGAGAACAGGCCATCGCGGCCGTTCAAGAAGTCTTCGGKWTAGCGCGTGAAAAYATTGTGCTGAAGTCYCGCAAACGTCAGCGCGGCAGCCAACAATATGAGGTTCTGGGCCAGAGCAAATCATTCTTTGYCGTRAACGAGGGGCCCGCTCGACTCTGGRTAAATTTGAAAGACTATCTGGAYACCGGAYTATTTCTGGATCATCGACCGATACGCCARTTCATYCGYGAGAACGCTARAGGCAARCGTTTCCTGAATTTATTCTGCTATACCGCCAGCGCCAGCGTGCASGCYGCTCTAGGTGGCGCCACCTCTACATTRAGCATCGACCTCTCCAACACCTATCTCGATTGGGCACGRCGAAATTTTCTTCTRAATAAGATAGGCGGMAAAAATAATCGCCTGAAGAAGGCTGACTGCATCGACTACCTYAGCTCGAAATATGAAAAATTTGATTTGATATTCCTAGAYCCRCCTACTTTTTCAAACTCGAAGAGCAGCAGCAATGTTTTGGATATTCAGAAAGATCATGGCACGCTGATCTGCAATGCCATGAACAAGTTAGAGAGAGACGGCCTGCTAATTTTCTCAACCAATAAGCTCAACTTTACACTAGAAAGCGAAAGCCTAAAGCAGTTCGAGATTCGTGACTACACTAAATTCAGTCTCGGTAAGGATTTCCAGCGACGCAAGATCCATCAGACTTGGCTTATCAGCCATAAATGGTCACCCCAGACTTACTAACTATCAACTTGCGTTGATGTAACTTGCGGCTTAACATCCATCCCATGAAAACCGCTATCAACATCACGCGTCTGCTTTGCCTCCTCCTGAGCCTACAGTCTGCTACCGCCCTAGCGCAAGAAACTAGCCGTTCTCAACTTATCGGATCTTGGGGGGGACCGCTGGTAATCGGCGAAGATGATCAAGGTCTTGTCTTCAATTTCTCCCTGCTAGAGGGCGAATACGCAGCTAGCATAATCAGCGATGGGCTAGGTATCTATGGCATGCCTGCGGACAGAGTGAGCCTCAATGGACTCTCGCTCACAGTAGTGATTAGCAGACTAGATGTTGAATTCACCGGCACCTTGCGATTCGACGAGGCGGGAGAAACATTGCTACGTATTGACGCAAACTGGTTTCAAGGAAGTGAGATGGTGCCGGTGGTATTGCGACCGGTTAAGTAATTGCTAGAGAGCCTCGGCTCCCTAGATGTAACGACTCAGATTCCTATTCGCTCGCCCTAGCCGTTCTGACAAGATTTTTACGATGTAGGTATGCAGCGCTGCAGTGGATGCAGGAAACCGTCGTGACATCTCCTCCAACTTCACTTTATCTAATCTAAACAGACGGGCATCGCTTTCGATGCGCACACTGGCTGTTCGATTCTCACCCGTATAGATGGCCATCTCACCCAAGATTGCACCGGCTTTATACTTGCGCAATATCCGCTCTTCCTGCCTAGGTATCTTAAGAACAACTACCACTGTGCCAGAGCCGACAAAATACAGACTCTCTCCACTGTCGCCCTCTTTGAATAAATATTCACCTGCCTTTCTGTTCTCGACGTCGAAGAAATCGGCCAGCAATTTAACATCTGACTCTTCATAAGCAATTCGGCCGAGCACGTCGTGCAATTCCAGGGTTTTCTCTTCGTCATTCAGGTTGAGTTCTTGAAGTATGCGGCGCTCACACCAATCGACTGCCGTATCCAACTGCCCCTTGTAGTGTCTTTCCAATGGTTGATCACCAAAAGTAAAGAAACCGTGCTTAACCAATTGCTTGATCGACTTTTCGTCGGCGCTGCTAATTAAAATATGAAAACCAATTCGATCACTGAGCTGCGCTAACTTGGAGAAGGTTACAATCGCCGAGGTATCTAGCTGACTGACGTGATGAAAATCCAGCACGAGGAAATCGAACTTACTACCCTCTAGCTCCATAATTCGATTGCGGATAGCCGTAACCAATTTATCTGCCGTGCCGAAGAAGATGAATCCTTGCAACACCATAATCAGTATCCGGTGTCCCTCTTTATTCAGTAACTCTCGCGTTTCGAGATCGCGCTCCACATTACTAGCGTGATCGCTACCATTGGTTTCGATCTTAATCACACTGAGTTTCGAGTAGTTCACCACGAACAAAATAATGGCAACGAAGAATCCGAAAGTAACACCTTGCAAGATGTCAGAAAAAATAATGACCACAAGGATGAGTATAACTACGACATAATCCGACAGAGGAAGTTCGTCACGCGCTTTCCACAGCCAGTCGATAAGAAACTCTAAACCAACATAGATAAGTAATCCGCCGAGAAGAAAAGTTGGCACCAATTCCATAAACTCGGTGCCCGCTAGAATTGCGGCTGCCACCAAGAGAGAATTGACGATGCCCATGAGCCTGTCTTTGCCGCCGAGTCTATCGACCAAGGCGGTATCCGATGCGTCATGTACGCCGGGAAAACCACCCAGCATGCCATTCACCACATTGGTATAACCCATAACTTCTAGTTCATGGTCTGGATCCAAATCTTGCTTGGCAAGAAGCTCGATGCCCGAGACATCGAGTAAGAGCATCATGGAACAGAGCAGCGCCACAACTACGATGCCACCAAGCTGTTCCCAGATAGCTATCCACTTCACCTCCTGCAGATACTCCCAATGGAAGATCGGGACTAGCGTGCCTGCAGATTCGATTATGGGCAGGAGGCCATTTTCCGCAGCTTGCTCACGGCTGATTCCGCCCATAGCCAACACCCCATAGAACAAAAGAACTGACAACAACAAGATGCCAGGTACGGAGAGACGGTTGTCGCGAAACATCTTGCCTATGATTAAGCAGAGCGCTAACACGACGGCCGGCGTCACGAGCTGAATAAATTGGGGGTCAGTAAGCGAGCTAAGATTGGCCTCGCGGCCACTGGCTACGGTGAGACCACCCTGGATGAAGATGTAGCCGATGCCAGCAAAGAACCCTCCGGTAACCGGGTAGGGAATGTAGCGAACGAGGTTTCCGAGTTTCAAGCGACCTAATAACAACAGGAATAGACCTGCAAAAGTCGTTGTCACCATGATGGCGACAATGATTGTGGCCTCAGCACCGACCGAATATTCGGAACCAA
>JAESUV010000108.1 GCA_016762975.1 Gammaproteobacteria bacterium
GTCCACATTGGCGGAGACTGCGTCTTATCACGTCATGAGTATCGAGAGCATTCTCGGTCTGCCATTCCGCGCGTATGCGCAACTAGTTATTGGCTTCCTAATCTTCGGTGTCGCGCTGCAACATACCGGTGGAGGTCGCTTTTTTATCAATCTGGCGTTTGCGACATTCGGGCATGTGCGCGGTGGCTCGGCAAAGGTAGCGATTGTTTCCAGCGGACTGATGGGCTCTATGAGTGGCAGCGTGATTACCAATGTGCTGACCACGGGCCAGATGACGATTCCGGCTATGAAGAAGGATGGTATGGAGAAGGAGTATGCAGCCGGGGTTGAAGCCTGCGCCTCCACCGGAGGAGTTTTGCTGCCGCCCATCATGGGGTCGACCGCGTTTGTCATGGCGACCTTTCTTAATGTTGCCTATACCACCGTGGCTCTAGCCGCGGCGATCCCCGCTCTCCTCTACTTTTTTGGATTGTTCGTTCAAGTTGATGCCTACGCGGCGCGAAAAGGATTGGTTGGTACCCCGCGCGAAGAACTGCCTAAAGTGGGTGAGACGATGAAGCAAGGTTGGTTCTACCTAGCGGCATTCGCAGTATTGATATTTTTGCTGGTCTATCTGCAGCGCGAAGCGGTCGCTCCATTTTATGCCACGGGTATGCTGCTGGTGCTGAATCAGATTTTTCCGAGTCACCGCTGGAACATGATCCAGACAGGTGCTTTCCTCGTCGCGATCGGCAAACTGTTAATGGAATTGTTGACCATCATGGCTGGTGTTGGGCTCATAGTAGGTGCACTGTCTGTGTCCGGCTTGTCGGGAACCTTGGTCAATGACTTGTTGTATCTTGCCGGTGATTCCACGCTACTACTTCTATTGATGGGGGCGTTTACTAGCTTCTTTCTCGGTATCGGCATGACTGTGACCGCCGCTTATATATTTTTAGCGATTGTGCTTGCACCTGCTTTAATTCAGGGCGGCCTAGATCCGATGAGCGTGCATTTGTTTATTCTCTACTGGGGAATGCTGTCTTTCATTACTCCGCCTGTAGCTCTAGGTGCCTTCGCTGCAGCTAGCATTGCGGGAGCCTCTGCACTGGCTACCGGATTTAAGGCGATGCGTCTCGGTAGCGTGATCTATTTCATCCCATTTTTCTTCGTGTTGGAGCCTGCGTTGATCTTGTCCGGCACCTGGTGGGAGACACTCTTTGCCACAGTAAAAGTGGTGGTAGGGATAGTACTGATTGCCGGCACACTGCAGCGTTATTTGCTGGGTGTGGGATTTCTCGATCGCAGTGGGCCGTTGGGCGTAGTCGGTCGTGCAATGGTGCTCGTTGGTGGTGGTTTGATCGCCTTGCCAACGACGGAAGTCATCGGCATCAATGTTAGTGACGTAACACTTATTGTTAGTGGCGGTGCGCTGGCGATTTCTGGTGTGTGGATGAGTCGGAGTGCAGCTCCTGATTTAGATGCTCAGACGCCATTGGTTTCCGGGACCTAACTAGAGAATGAGATTATGCTATTAGTCGATGCAATCGATGCTCCTTGCGGGGCCGTAGTTAGAAATCTTGATCTTTCATTGGGCATTTCTAAAGAGGTCGTTGCAGAACTACGCCAGGCTTGGCTGCAATACCACGTGCTGGTGTTTCCAGATCAAGTGCTAAACCCAGCGGATATTGAACGTTTTACCTTAAACTTTGGAAATTTTGGCGATGACCCTTTCTTCAGTCCAATTGCGGAAAATAGCCATATTGCGGCCATACGCCGCGACGCCGATGAGAAGACCCCTCTTTTTGCCGAGAACTGGCATACAGATTGGAGCTTTCAAGCGAAGCCGCCGATTGGCACTTGTCTATACGGCATAAAGATTCCACCCGTTGGCGGCGATACGCTTTTTTCGAATCAGCATAAAGCCTACGATGAATTGCCTGCTGCACTTAAGAAAAAAATTGAACACTTAACGGCAATTCATTCGGCGGAGTCCGCCTATTCACCTGATGGTGTGTACAGTGACAAGCACGAGAAAAATGCCGGGCGTAGCATGAATATAGTTGTATCGGATGATGCTAGACGAACACAGATTCATCCGTTTATTAGGGCGCATACAGAAACGGGTGCATTGGCTCTTTATTCCACTGCAGGCTATATACAAGGATTTKYCGGTATGGAGGYCGAGGAAGGTAAAGARTTATTGAAAGAGCTTTATGAATATCAAGGCTCGCCGCAGTTTGTATACCGGCACCAGTGGCAGYCAAATATGTTAGTTATGTGGGAYAACCGCAGCGTCTTACACAAAGCRACRGGTGGRYATGATGGTTATGASCGCTTGYTGCATCGSACTACGATTTCTCAATTCGACTRAARGGGAAKGCWRATGAAGATYACCGGATTACAGMTYYTATATGGYGYGCTWGCRATCRTTGGWGTRTKCGTYACYTGGTAYTWTAATTTGCAGCCWATGGAGATGAGCTAYWTMGMRGGMYTSTATGCWAAYCCTGCCGCNWYYYYCTTTNACCAATGACYTKATCGTTGTTGTTACYGCGTTTCTTATCTGGTCGTTTGTAGAGACACGTCGACTCAAGATGTCTTATGCGTTATGGGCAGGGGGWTTCGTTCTTACCTTCGTTATTGCTGCCGCGATGACYGTGCCTCTTTTCATGTTGCTGCGAGAGCGCCGCTTGATTGCAATGGCGGAATAACCAGCAGGGGAAGGGTGCAATTTTATTTTCTAATTTCTTCGAGTCTGGCATTTAAAACCCCAGCTATGGTGTTTAGTTCTTCAAAATACTCGCTCTCTCCTCGCAGTGCCGCCATCGCTTCGCTCAATATCTGAAATTCATCATTAAGTGACCCTTGTAATTGACGAGGGGTCAGCAGTGGATTAGCTCCTCTGCGAGCACTTCTCGCATTGTCGGTTCTTTCGCTGATAACGAATTGCGGCTCGCATACCTCTCTCTTAATCGAAGAGCCTGTAGGCAAGTAGTCGTGGCATACAATTTTAAGTTGATCGTCTTCGGTCGATAGGTTGAACACTCTATAGATTTCTTGTTGAATTATATCAATCTGATTACGTAGCTGGGGTACCGTCATATCGTCGATGAAGATCTGTTCTTCAGCTGCGTTTGAAAAATTTGAAAATAAAGGCAGTAGCAATGTACTCAGTAAGACAAGAATTGGCTTGTTCATGTATAAGCTCCGTGAAAGAAACATGGATGTAATTATAGTATGTATCTGTTCATTTGCTTTGGTTCAACGGAAGTTAGTTGATTTTCACTAGACCTATTTGATTCGAACTGCTCTGATGAATCAATAGGTTTCCTGCTTCTGTCTTCCATACATTCCGCACGATGCCGGCACCCGATGGAATCGCCCAGCTCTGAAATGATTCACTCTCAGGATTAAAGCGCACTAGCGCATCGGGGCGCACGCCGGATTCGTTGTACCAGATGACATCATCAATGACTGCGAGTGCATAAGGATGAGAAGAAGGGCCGCTGGGTGAATCCCATTGTTTGATCGCGCCCGTAGCTGGGTCGAGTCGACCGATCTTGCCTAGGGTCGAATTAACAAACCACACCATGCCTTCACTATCTAGATCGAGACGGCGCACGCGGGTTCTGTCGTTCGGTATCTCATAGTATTTTACTTCCATAGTGTCCGGATGCATGGCGCCGATCTTGTTCGTGCCGTTATAGGCAATCCACAGCGTGCCGTCTTCTGCCGCCTTGATGCCGTAGGGGCGGAGTTCTGTTTCGATTTCTTTTAGCTCGCCAGTGGTCGGATTCAAGCGGCCAAGCATGGCCGCACCTTGGGCGGTGAAATAGAGATTGCCATTGGGATGAAACGTGGCCGAGTGGGGGTCGCGAGCCTGTGTCTTGTATTCGGTTACTTCACCGCTAACAGGGTCAAGTTTGCCAATCGTGGCATTGCTGTTTCCCGTGTACCAGATGTTCCCCTCGGCATCGGGTACTATGGTGTGTGGTCTGGAGGTGGGAGGCAGGCGATATTCCTCCATGATTCCAGTCTTTGGATCCAAACGTCCGGTTAAGCTAGCCCACATGCCAGTCCACCAAATTGACCCGTCAGATGCCTCGATCGGGTCGCGTACACGCTGGCCGAGAGTAGGTGCGGTCCATTCGATAATGTCTATTTCCACATCCCCTGCAATCAGGTTTGGGCGCCGCGAGGTGTCTTCCGGGAAATTCTCGGCAAGGTAAGTAGCAATAGTGTTTGCCTGAGCGGCGGGAAGCTCGATCATAGTTGAGAACAAGTCATGCCACTGCTCTGGCGTACTGTATCCGGCGGCTCGGGTAATGGTGGCTACGCTGTGGCAGCTAGAGCAGATATTCTCCACCAAAGTCTTGCCGGGCCCTTCGGGCAGGGGCTGGCTTCCACGCGATTGCGCCAAGACAGAATGAGAAAAAGGGAAAATACAGAGAATTGAAACAACGGTAAGCAGTTTTTTCATGGTGACTACCTCGATTGCACTTAGGCTCAAAGCTGGCAGCTAGAAGGATCACTGTATCGACTATAACTCGTTTGGGCAACTCAACATATCGGGAATAGTACGTAGGCTGCCTCATTCTACAAGTTCGAGTTGAAGACAACCGGAGGTGAAATAGCTTAAAGTTAGGGGCGAGCTTGCTAAAGAAGATTGGGCAAAAGGCAATTGGGTTAAGACAATGACGAAAAAGCTTCTAGTAGTGGCATTGCAGTTAATCGTGGCTGGAATAACTATTCCAGCAGTGGCGCTCGCAACCCTGAGCTTCGAGAACCGCAATAACGATGGCCCTTCGATTCTCTTTCCCGGAGGCGAGTTAGTATCTGGAGATATATATTCCGGCCCGGAGCCCGATTGGGGCTTCACAAATGAGGTATCTACTGTTCATCTGCAGCTGGACGATCCGCTCAGCTCCCGACTCATCTGGATCGAAGAGAGCGATGGCAAGGTCTATATTACCTCAGACTATATGGGAACTTGGTTAGGTCGGCTCTGGAAACACTGGGCAGTTCAGGCTTATGAAGGAGATGGTCTGGCGGTTGTTCGTATCAATGGCATTCGTTATGAGCGAAGACTCGTTAGAGTTTTCTACAGCACTCTTTTGGAAGGCGTCATCGACAAGAAAATCGAGAAGTATCGATCAAGAATAACAAGAGAAGCGATTGAGTCGGGTGAGACTTGGGTGTTCGAGTTGGCACCGCGAGAGGGGGGCTAATATTATGAAGTGGCATTATTATCTCGCCCTTTTAGTTTCTCTTTCTCTGCTAGTATCCTTAGCAATACTTTTCGTGCCCGGCTTGGCAGAATCCATAGAAAGCTGGATGCTCGGTTTTTTAGCGAGAAATGCCGCTGCCTAATCAATGGCTAAAGACATTCAAATAGAACGGTCTGGCTGCCGCTAAAACCTAAACGTATAACGAAACTTAATACTCAGGTCAGAGAATGCAGTATTGAAGGTGTTGTCCTGATCCCAATCCTGAAGATTGTAGTTCAGCACGATAAACGCTTCTTGCCCTGCTCGGGGAACCCATTGCAGACGCGTGTTGATGCCAATCTCTTCGGAGATGTTGTCGTATTGAAGTAAGCTGATCCAATAGAGAGTGGGCGAGAATGCCACTTGAGAATTTACGCTACTTAGGCGGGTTGTGAAATCACCTTGTGGAAGCTCGATGTCGTTCCAGTCATAACGCAGAGTCATAGAGAAAAAGCGCGACTGATTCCAAGTGAAGCTACCGTTTATGTTAACTCGTTCGCCATTGAAAAAGTCACCAGTACGGTAGTTAATACTGCCGGAAAATTCTCGTTGGCCGGCGGTGGTAAATCCAACTTGTGTTTCACCGAAGTCGTAACTGCCGGGCTGAATAAATACCTCATTACCAGTCTGCCTGAATATAGCAAATGCGCTGCGTACTACTTCCTTGCTTTCGAAACGATTCAGCGTTATTCGGTCTCGCGATGTGGTTTCGAGTTCAAGAAGCCGATAATTAACCACCTCAGTCTGTAGACCACCGTCAATTACTTCGATGCGCTGCATGTCGATGCCGCCGAAAACAGTTTGAAAGATACCGCTCTCGAAGAAGTGGGTATAGCCAACATCGGCGGTGTAATCTTCGATATTGGATCGATTCACAAAGCCCATTGCCGGGTTGAAATTGTTTTCGACCACCTTGTAGCCGACCCGGGTGCGAAATCCTTGGCTGGCAGGAAGGGATAGGCCGAAACCGTAAGAGGTATCGTCACCGGTTAGGCCGGGTGTATCGGACTGCTGGAAGAACACGTTGCTTTGTAACCGGCGACCGTTGCTGAGTTGGTTGTTGATGTATTGAAAGTCGACACCGGCAACACTGTTGTCCCTATCGGATGTTGGATCGCCATCGGTATAGATGAAACCAATGCGCGAGTCATCTAGAACGTTGGCGGAGATGCGAGTGATCAACAACTCCGATGCATCTACTCCCGCATTTTCGTCCTGCTTTATAGCAAGGGCACCGATGTTGAATCTTCCAACACGGCCACTGATGCGTCCGCCGTAGTTAATGTCAACAGGACTTCCGTCAGCGGCTAAGCCTAGCTTGCGTGAGAAATACGGCCGCGCGTTCTCGCGGCTGCC
>JAESUV010000109.1 GCA_016762975.1 Gammaproteobacteria bacterium
CTCTGTAGAAATCGCTCATACTCCTCACGAAATGGTGTTGCAACAAAATCCCGGTATCGTTGGAGGCCATTGGCTTCAATATTTATGAATTGTCGAACTGCTCGATGACGCTTCAAGAAACATGGCCTGTGTGTAAATGCGTTCGCACAATAGCTAGAATAACCGTACTCACCTGGATGGTTTTCGATATCAAAGTTAAGCACATAGCGCTCGACAAATTTTTGGCAATCAAGAACGAGATTGTCACCCGGAAGCCGGCAAACGAGTGGTTCATTCTGCCAAACTAGGACACCACGTGCAAAGCGAATCAAATAGTACCTGCTATAACTAGTGTTAAGAAATCTAACGAATGAATCGAATCCCAATGGCGTCAACGACGTAAATATCAGAAATATGTCTTCCTTCATAAGAAGATAAGCATGGATCTCTACCTGGAAGGAATTCTGACAATTCAGGAGACGGCGTAGATAGAAATCTTTGCAAGCATCATCGAAGAATCCAGTACCGAATGTTCTCTGTTTTATTGTAGCGAAATAGGTTTTACCGGAAATTAGATTTCTAGTTGCCATCACTCTCTGCGCCCCCCTTCAATCGCTGTCTTTCCATTTTTCTTCTCATGCGTCTCGTCTTTCTCCTCCAGGCACTGCTTGCACCGAATCCTGCTCGCCCAATRCGAGCGAATAGTCAGCGAGGCTAATCAGCTCCGGATTATGTGTCACAAGAATTAGGGTAGTCTTAGAATCTCGAATGCCCGCGATGATCTKACGCGCYACATTCGTACTTAGGTGAGATAGCGCCTCATCCARTACTACTATTTTTGGATGYCGRTAGAGCGCCCTAGCAAGTAGAACTCGTTGAACCTGRCCTGCAGAGAGGGCCACTCCCATCTCACCTACCTGTGTATTAAACCCCATAGGCAGCTGGCTTATATCATCAAAGATACAACATATCCGACACGCCGCTTCTAATCGCTTTAGATTTAACGGCTCCATCTCTAGATGCACGTTGTAAGCAAGAGATCCAGACAACAAGCCGTCTCCGTGGAGTACGGCTACAACTTGTGACCGATAWTGGCTCACCCCCAGTTCAGGAATCGTATGYCCGTCAACACGAATTACGCCCGTTGAAGGTGCCGCTAAGCAAAGCAGTAATTTTAAGAGTGTCGATTTACCGCATCCTGAATGCCCGGAGATCGCGCAGAATTCGCCTGCTACGATGCTGAAGTTAAGATTCCCAAATAATTCGGCCTGTGCCGTGGAATARCTAAAGCCAAGGCCCTCTACCTCGATGGCGCCAGAAATTCCAWGCTTGAGGAGGTTGGTACTTTGAAAATTCTGTTCCGGTTCTTCAAAGACAATATCGGATACTCTATCKAGYTCCAGTCTTAASAGTCKTATTTMCGCKAGTTTAGGAAGCATTGCCGCTACCGACCCAGAAAAATTTTGCTTTAGAAAAATAAAWCTCATCAATTGGCCTATGGTCAACTGGCCACTGAATATTGCAGCTGATCCAAGGTAGATCGTCATAACATGATCTATGCCGAATAGAAGACTGTGCAAGGTASTTAGACTCAGTTGCAGATGCCCGAGTCTGTARCTCGAACGTATAAAATRGGCATAGTAGTTCTGCCACTCCAACARGCGCTCAGAYTCTATRGCRTAGCTTTTGGTTACCGCTATGCATCGAATATTTTCCATAAATCGAGTCTGTTGTTTAGCTCCGCTTTGYAACACTTCCTGTCGATASRATTTTTCCCTAGGTATRGCTAGAAGACGGATCAACGACAATGCAACYACGAAAAGAAGCGCTACAAATGCGAGGGTCGGGCTRTAGAGAAATAACARGAAAAAGGTTARCAGAGAAAAYAGGCCGTCTACTATTACCGTTATCATCTCCTGSGTGACAAGTTGTTTGATATTATCRAGTGAAGAAAATCGGGAAACAATRTCYCCCATCTCTCTTTTCTCAAAGTACGATAGGGGCAACCTAAGTAGATGCGCGAAGGTATTACTTATCATTTGAAAACCCAGTTGACTGGAGAATTGTAGTAGCACCACTCCYCTGAAATAGGCAACACTWGMCTTCGCTAGAATGACTAGCGAAAAAAGCAGAGCGACGAGAAAWATAATGTCCATGTCRCCCTTGCTGAGTCCTTGGTCAATCACCAGCTGTAGATAAAGCGGGAAGRYGAGCGASAGYACCTGTAGYAAGAGTGAGAGAAAGAAGACCTGCCTGATAGCCTGGCGAAAGCTAGGTGTTACCTTAAAAAGCTCTTTCAAWGAGTAYTCTTTYCCCTGCYTTTCTCGCGTGAACGAAACAGTTGGAGACAGCTCGATTGCAATTCCGGTRAAGTGACGRTCCAGCTCAGATARACTGTATTTKCGTATACCCATCGCAGGGTCGTGGATWACGAATGACTTCCTAGTGAYCTTCTTAAGTACAACGAAGTGGTCTGTGTCCCAATGCAGAATTACMGGCAAAGTCAGCTGCGYAATATCACTAAGRTCGAGTTTAAGAGGTCTCCCTCGTAGATCGAGTTGTAGAGCGGCWTKYWGTAAGTGTTTTACAGATGCGCCRCCAGGGGGCATACAAAGACTTTCCCGCAAAGTACGTATATCTGAAAACTTGCCGTGATAGTTGGCTACCATGGCCAAACAGGCTAAGCCGCATTCCGCTATTTCGGTCTGGAATATCATCGGTAACGCATTACGAGACTGAAAAATATCGATCATGTCACCTTACCCTGTAGGCCGAGGATAGGCCTGAAGATGAACTGCATAAGTGACATTTCCCAGAGGACAAAATCTGCCATGAACGTCGTTCCGCTCTGTAGTTTATACAGCGAATCTCCCTGTATCGTAGATTCATGCAACTCGGCGATTACCTTGAACACAGGCTCGTTAATACCGATGATCGGCAAGGTAGTTTCCCTCGGGTCCAACCTAGCTTTTCCAATGGCAACCACCGTAGCCTCATGTCTGCCGTACAACCTGAAGTCGAATGCGTCGTATCGAAGCAAAACAGACTGCCCCGCAACTAGCTTTGCCTGAACTGCCGCAGACACGTAAAGTGTGGCCTGTAACTCCGTCTTGAGTGGGTTAATAAAGAATAGCGGCTGATTGGGCAATACCGATTTACCTCTGACTAAACCCACTGCCGCTACAATGCCCGGCCCCTCGGCAACAACCGTGAATAGCGCTTGGTTACTTAGTCTCATTATCTCCTGGTCAATTCCCTGCAACTCTCGTTGAACCTGCAGGCTGGCCTGTTCGGAATCGAGCTTCGCGAGTTGCTCGGCGTTGTTAAGCGAATTTAGTTCATAATCGTATTGCAACAACCTTTGTGAAAGCGCCTGTCTACGACCGAGCAGCTCTAGGTGTACCTGATACTGTTGATCAAATTCTCGAGCCGAACTGTTTCCTGACTGCAGCAGCGTCGAAACTGCCTGCAAATTTTGATCACTCAACTGAGTTCGAGCTACCAACAACTGCGCTTCCTCTTCAAGGCTTAACTTACTATTCTGAACATTCACGGCTGCCAGCCTGCTCCAGTGCCTAGACTGTCGCTGTGCCATTTGCTGGACATCAAACTTCTTAACCAGCAGCTCTCTATCGATTCGCAGCGCCTGTATGTTTTCCTGAACAACAGAAACTCCCTGTCCGTTATAGATTCCGGTCGAAAGTGATGCGAGTATGTCGCCCCTCTCGACTCTTTCACCCTGACTAACATGAATTTTTTCTACTCTTGCCGCAACCGGAGAGACAATTTTCTGAACATCTTGGACAGGCTCTAATACTCCAGGAGCCGCTACAGTTTCCTTGTAAGTCGTCTTAGTTAGTAGATATGTAGCGACAAGCAATAACACTACCCACAAATATAGTTGCAACTTAAAGTGACTTACTAAAGTAATTACCGGTGCGGATGGCGGGCCCATTATTTTGTGAGCGACCGCTCTTTCACGAAATAGATTGTTTGAGTTCTGCGCCATCATTAGACTCGTCTTATGACTGAATAGTAGATGAGCAGAAGGCCTTCACTACATCCTCTACTGTAACTAGTGATGCTAGCTCAGCATTACTCAATGTCTTCCCGTAGTGATTTTCTAACTCGAAGAGGCTTTCCATTAGATCGAGTGAGTCTAGATTGAGCTCACTCAGGGCTATTTTTTGATCAAAGATCTCCCCATCACAATGTTTGGCTAGGCATTGCATAACACATGTAGCAGGATATTCATTTGCTTGGAAATTCATGCCAGAGTTTTTGTCATTATTGATCTGTAACATTTTACGACTCCATCAGCTTCTAACGCTGGCAAATTTACCCTTCTCTAGGCTTAGAGAAATAGCATGGCAACAGCGGGAGAAATCTCCACTGCTCTGGATTCTCAAGAAATACGGGTTCAAAGAACGATACCAAGTCCTGCGTAATTCTCTTCGCTCCCATTCGAAGTGTTTCCGAAGGCAACAGTTCTGGCTCAATCTGAGAACCTAACTTCAGGTAACTAGAACTGCCAGTTGAGTAGTTGATGAGGGGTAGAAGTGGCACTCTATTAACGAGAGCAAGAATTGCAGGGCCTATTGAGAACCAAGCATGTCGGTTAAGAAAATTCACTTCGATAGTTTGATTGAGTCCTGACGGGACATCGCAGAAAAGGAGTAGTGAAGCATTTCCCGCCCGAAGTATTTGCGAGAGATCCGCCGAATCGGTATCACAAAGTAATAGTTCGCACTCCGGTCCTGGCGCCTTGTGGCCGAAACCTGCAGCCATATTCGAATAGCAAGCAAAGCTACTTCTATTCAGGCTTAGGACATATTTTCTTCGCTTGTTGCTATCGAGCCCGAATAGACTAGCTGATCCGTACAAAAAATCACCACAGTGGAACGAGGCGATGATACGCGAGCGTCCATCTTTCCTTAGTAACTCTAAATAGTCTTCACGCTGTGGTATTTCAAAATCTTCACAGTAGCGTTGAACGAGTGAGGCCCGCTCGATTTTTTCCCGTCTCTGCTCGAACCGACCATTGTGAAGCCGGTTCTTAGCAAGGAGGGTATTGACAACTTTGACCGGTTGCCGGAAAGCGTAAGCGATCTGATCTTCGTCGTTGAGAGTGGGCCTCTCAAAAAGTGCTTGAGTCAGCGATTGAAATTTTTTCTCTGCGTTCGGACGTAACTTCTCGATAAAGAGATTTAGTGATTCATGTAGAACCGGATGCTCGTGCTGAAATACGGAATAAGTCACTGGCGTTGTCCTTAACTGCTCAGTAGGTTCTCCCTAGTTTAGGACAGCATTTAACTTCTCGCCAATCGACTATCTATTCGATACCAAAAAGCCGTCCATGACGACGTAGACTATCGTGCGCCAAAAGCTAGCGCAAAAATGTAATTTTACTTATCTTTTGCACCCTCGCATAGCCCTTAATGGGCAATGGTTGTACATCCCTGTGCAACTATTCATCTATACCCTTTACGGCATCCCATGAACCAGCGTAATGCTCTTCAACGTCGTACCAGCACGGCGAAATTTAGAAAGAACCTGATATTCGTCATCGTTGTACCATTGCTTGGCGAGTTTTTCTGAGGGGAACTTGAATATAATGACGCGGCCTTCTAATGGAAACTCCCCTTCAAGATTTTCATGGTTGTCGTCAAAGGTCACAAATTCGCCACCAAATTTTTTCAATAGTGGAAAGAAACCCTTTTCATACTTACGGTATTCACTTGTATCTTCAACTACAAGATTGGCTATCATATAGACTTCTACGTCAGACATTTTCCTCTCCCTATTTTTCAAACTAAGTTCAATCTACTTTCTATCATGTAAAGATGCGCTACGAATACTACCCAGCGGCATTAACTATACCCAGCCACATAACTAGAACAGAAAGATTGCCAATGGCAAAAATGATGAGTCTGTGCAACACGTTATTATAGCTCAAGTGAATTATGCTATGTAGCACTCGCGCTGCGACGAAAACCCACGCACTAATTACAGGTAGTTGCCCCGTCTGATCCAATGCTAGGTACACGGCACCACCTGCATAGAACAGTGTCGGTACTTCGAATAAATTATTAAAATTACGCGTCGTCTTGGCGACGAAATCTGGAATATCGTGTCCTTCCATTAAGCGGTAATAACTCTGTGGCACCTTACCACTCTGTACAGATCTAATCCTCACACGAGCCGTGAGTACCATTATTACTGTAGTTAGGATGACCAGCATAAACATTGCGTATAGCATCTTACCCTCCTCTTCAAGTCACGATAACGACCTCTGTTTGTTCACGGTCAATCCACAGTATAATTCCAACTCATCGCATTAAACAGCACTCAGGGGCACGGACTTGACCATAGATAATTATGCCAACCATATAGCTACACTTACTCGCACTTATACCAACGCCCTGCAATATGTCGGTAACGAGAGTCCAGCGCCGGCGGCAGTATTGGTGCATAGCGGCTCGGAACAACACTATTACGGGGATGATCGAGGAGTA
Source organism: Gammaproteobacteria bacterium (assembly GCA_016762975.1). GTDB lineage: Bacteria > Pseudomonadota > Gammaproteobacteria > Pseudomonadales > Pseudohongiellaceae > UBA9145. The sequence goes on from JAESUV010000109.1 coordinate 6,495, forward strand.
GCATTCCAAGCTTACGGGCATCTGCTGCACTGGATACCAGTAAACCGACCCAACCAGTTCATCTATTTT
>JAESUV010000110.1 GCA_016762975.1 Gammaproteobacteria bacterium
TGCCGCGCTACGCCGACGATTATCGGATCTGCTCCATCTACGAGTAWTTGAGCCGCCTGGCGATCTCTCTCTAGAACACGCCGGTCAAAATCKTCAGGTATMGCAATACCGATAGAGATCRAGCCGGCGYCTAGTAGCTGCTCCAATTCGAAGACACTCGCTACTCGCTGTTTCATAACGATGACCTGMGAGGCRGAAATRTCRGCAATRAACTCCCGWGAGATATGCGTATCTGATTCGTCGACATAGGCWGCGGAMAGATTGCGCACATCGGTGTTTATGGCGTAGCCAAACAACATCAATTGGATTAGCGGRATACCCACTATCATGCCGAAAGTGAGTCGGTCGCGRCTCATMTGTAGAAACTCTTTTCGCATGATGGCGAATATACGARYSAATGARTTCATGAGGCMGCACCCTTACGCCGCTGCTGTGTGACGGAMACGAAAATRTCTTCYAGGTCAGGAAATACCTGTTCGGYCTTYGCCTYKATATTTTCCGCACTCAGCTTGCGGCTCACTAACTGCARKGGRTCGCTAATAGTCTTGGGMATCATTATTCGTAGCTTGATGCCTAGTTGGGTAATGCTKGTCATCTCTTCGCTCTTCATCAAGCATAGGCGCGCCTTATTCGGGTCATCCGCTTCTATCTCAATGACATGGGAGTTTATTGATTCCCCTAACTGCCGCGGCGAGCCATCCGCGACCTTTACACCTTCATCAAGAATGGCAAGCCTATGGCAACGCGCCGCCTCATCCATGTAGTGCGTAGAAACCAAAATCGTTGTGCCCTGCTCCGCCAATTCAAATAGAGTCTCCCAGAAGTCACGGCGGTTCTGCGGGTCAACCGCGCTAGTGGGCTCGTCTAGAAACAGGATCTCTGGTTTATGTAGTGTGGCAGCGGCTAAGGCGAGGCGCTGCCTCTGGCCGCCACTCAATGTGCCCGAGCGCTGCTTAGCTCTGTCTGCAAGGCTAAACGAGACTAGCAGCTCCGCTACTCGCTGCTTACGCTCTTTACGGGGCACAGCATAGATCTCGCTGATGAACTGCAGGTTTTCTCTAACGCTTAGGTCTTCATACAGAGAAAAGCGTTGCGTCATGTAGCCAATTTTCTGCTTCAGTGATTCTGATTCTTTTCTGGTATCCATCCCCATCACAGTCGCCGAACCAGAACTCGGCGTAAGTAATCCGCATAACATTCTTATTGTGGTCGATTTTCCTGAACCGTTTGGCCCAAGAAATCCATAGATTGTGCCCTTCTCTATTTCTAGATCGACATTGTCCACAGCCACTAGAGAGCCGAACCTCATGGTTAGGCCGCTCGCAGTAATTGCTATCTGCTTTTGATTCATAATTACCGCACTCGCCTAGAAGACTGCCTGCACAGGGATGCCATCTGGCAGCCTGTCCGGCAATGTAGGCAGGCTAACTTCCGCCACATAGGACAGTCGCGTACGGTCTCTCTCATTCAACGCAAAATACGGAGTAAATGTTGCCTCCGACTCGATGCGCCTAACCGTGCCGGTAAGTGTACCCGGCAGGCCATCAACCGCTATCTGCAGTTTTGACCCCCGTCTTATCTGCACTCGCATCGGTTCTGGAATGTAGAGCCTCGCATAGGGCTGCTCGCCACTCAGCAACACGGCGACTACGTCGCCAATTCTTGGCCGCTCGCCCGTCTCGAATAGCAACGAGTCAACAATACCCCCGGTTGTAGATGTGATAAGCAATCGCTGTTTGTTAAGTTGCAGGCTTGCTAATTGTGCGCTTGCTTGGGCCAGCTGCCCATTTGTCTGCTCTATTTGTTCCGGCCGTGTTCCTGCTTGCAGTTCTGCTAGTTGCGCGCTGACCAATGCTATTCTTGCTCCAGCTGCCTTCAAGAAGTTCTCCGCCGAATCGATCGATTCGACTGAGGTTAAATTCCGTTCGCGCAAACCGGCAAGGCGCTCCAACTCATTTGCGCGATAGTCATGTTCGATCTGTGCCGCATATAGATTCGCCTTCGCTGCATCGATCGTCTCCGTCCGCGGGCCGCTCAGCTGTTCGGCCAGTACTGCCTCGATACGCCGAATATTGGCCTGCGACTCTTCGATTCGAAGATCAATGCGCGCTGTATCCTGATGCAATACAATCGTACCAGCTTGGATGCTATCGCCCTCGTTAACATCGATGGAGGTAATTACTTCCGAGTATTCGGCAACGAGCTCGATGCGGTCTGATTCCAATTGTCCCACCGCTTGCAGAGGCGGCTCTTCGCAAGCTGTTAGTACAGTTAGGAGTGCCGGTACAAAGAGTATTTTTAGCTTGATCATGACGCAGTCCCTCCGGTGACCTGTTGTTTTTGATTCACAACCCCGTTCATGAAAAGAGCAACGTTGTGTTCAGCCAGTTTGTTAGCCATAGTTTCATCGATCTTCATGYCGAAAACGCGCTCAATCATCGGCGCTGCAAGAAAGGGAAAGATAGTCATTCCCATGAGGGASATGAGGGTTAGCTCAGGATTTAGTCCTTYTCGGWAGTTTCCATCTTCAAYTTCCTGACCAATTGCATGCAGTARYTTTGGTGCRATCATCTTGCTGAACCGCTGCAAYACTTCCTCCTTGGTTTCTCCTTCGCTGAACAAGATTTCRCGCRCYAYGAAGTTTGGCCACCAAGGATTTTCCGCCAACAACAAACAATAGCTGYGACTAAAGTCGGCGATCGAAAATTCCGAACTGTCGYTCAAACTCYTCATCTTTTCRTCTARSGACTCGAACAACTCATCYACCATCGCYAGGTACAGCCCCTTCTTGCCSCCRAARTAATAGTTCACCATGGCCCCATTCACCCCTGCGCTGCTCGCTATCTCGCGCAGTGATACCGCCTTAAARTCTCTCTTCAGAAAATGGTCACGGGCGGATTCCAGCAARTCCCKGCGAACTTTCTCCGAGTCTCKTCCCGATGGYCTGCCTAGCGATGYSCTCTTGGTGGTCRATTGCKTCATTTTCTRATCTCTTGCCAACGTAATATTTAATTAAACGATTAATTAATAAATCTGTCAACWTTACTTTCGACTTCAACGTGGAAAAGGATGAGGTTTTCRTAGAGCCTATTCRACTCCACRCACAACYCGGCACACCGGGMTTCTCCAAGCTATGNNNCYCCCCTTTCACGGYAATACAGTCATGCTACACTTGCCCGATCTAGTTGAGGTAAGACATGTTTGTACTTGTTTTCGGATTAATMCTGTTCTTTGCTCCTCATTTACTTCGGGAGTTTGGGCTGCGGCAGCCATTGAAGGATGCGCTACCCTCCCARGGCGCCTACATGGGTCTSTATAGCCTMGTTTCTCTGGCGGGTCTCGGGCTGATCATCTGGGGTAAATCACTCTCGCCCTTTCAGATGATCTGGCAGCCAATCTACGAATGGCGCTCACTGAGCGTTATGCTAATGATTCCAGCCTCGATCTGCGTCGTTGCTGGTAACGTACCCCTATCTTATCTACGCAAATTTCTACGCAATCCTATGTTGGTTGGCATTCTGCTCTGGAGCCTTTCCCATCTGTGGTCTAACGGCGATCTCGCATCGATGCTCTTGTTTGGCGGCTTCGCAATTTTCTCGGGAGTGAAAATTTTCACACTGCGCAGCGTGGTCGACGTTGATTCGAAATCGCCCGTATTTATCTGGGACATTATTTCTCTCTTGGTCGGTCTCGGCTTATATGTCGTGATAGGTCTCTACCACGGAGAACTTTTTGGCGTTGGAGTCAGCTTTGCTTAAGACTTATTTACCCAGAATTTTGACACTAGCCTTTGCCACTTCTTTCTCCATTTTTTTATTGGCGAGTGCGAGTGCCCAAGAAGATCTATCATTGCACTGGGATGGTATTTGGATAGCCGAAGGCACGCTTTTCAGCATCACTGTGACAGTCGAAAATGAAGAATTTAAGGTAGGCCAAGTGGAATCTCTCGGCTTCGAATGGAGCAGTAATAAAGGAAAGATGGACGGCAACGTCGTGACTGTAGAAATAGAATATGCCGGTGTAACAGGGTTGATCCAAGCCGAACTTGTGACCCCGGATACAGCGGTCGCCTTTGCGGCGACCTGCTTGCCAGACTTCATGGTGGTATGCATGCTTTCTAAAGGCCGTCAGGCAGTCTTTAGAAAAGTAGCAGAGAACGCCGAAAACTAGGGTGTCTTTTACTACATCTATGGCACCCTAAACGTTATATTTCAGTTACAGATTTAACGATCTTAGTCACGATACCGTAGTCGACCGCTTCAGTTGCACTCATCCAAAAATCTCGATCGGTATCTTGCTCTACTCGCTCGAGTGGCTGCCCTGTCTCATCGGCTATTAACTGATTGATACGAGCCCGCATTTTAACGATCTCTTGAGCCTGAATAGCAATATCTGTCGCGTCTCCGCGCGAGCCACCAGAGGGCTGATGAACTAGAAAACGTGTATTCGGTAATGAGAAACGATTTTCCTTAGACCCGGCTAGATAAATAGTCGCCGCTGCACTTGCAACCCATCCTGTACCGATAACCTTCACAGTCGGCTTAATGAATTTGATCATGTCATAGACTACATCGCCCGATTCAACGTGCCCACCTGGCGAGCTGATGTAAATTGAGATCGGCTCGTCATTGTCCGCCGCTAGAGCTAGTAGTTTCTCGGTGACGCTTTTCGCGAGCTTGTCATTGATCTCGCCAAAGATTGTAATGGCCCGTGACTTGAATAGCTTCTCGTCAATGAATCCCGACTTGCCGGATGATTTATCTTGTTTTTTATCTGCTGCGGGAGAATTCACTTCCATTAAAAACCTCGTTTGACTATTGGATAATAGGTCGAAATACGTCAATTGAATAGTAATGCTACTAAGGGCAGATTCTAACAGGCTTGTTGCTTGCTGCGTAGATAGGCGATCACTTTCCATAGATCGTTATCACCTTCAGGGAAATTTGATCCAAAACCCACCATGCGCGTACCGACTATGCCGCTGGTAACTGTATTGAAGATATCCTGATCCGTGGACCCATGATTCCACTGGCAATCGAAGAGAAACGAGGCATCGAGCTCCGTCTCAATTTCCATGGTATGACAGAAGCTTGCACAGGAGCCTTCAAATATAGCCTGCCCTCTAGCGAGTGCGGAGACGTCGGCCATGAATGCTTGCACTTCTGCAGTGTCCGCCAATTCGGGTTCGACCGGCTGTTCGCTACAAGCGATCAGGGTCATTACGGCTGCCAGGTAAACCAGTACACGAACCACTAACTGTCCTCAAAATTTTGGGAGTTAACTTATCCTACCTAAAGCTGCGAATCAGTCTATCTCCATGCTCACACTTTCGCCGCTAATTAGCAAAATTAAGACTGAATCGGTCCCTCCGTCACGGGGGTTGTCTCTGGCCCCAGGGGCTTGAAGGTTGCAAGCAGCTGCGGCAGCAAGGTGAGAGAGCCGACTAGCGCAACCAGCATGGCGAGGCTGGTCAGCAGACCGAACACGATGGTTGGAATAAAGTTAGACAGAGCAAGAATCGAGAAACCCGCCACAATCGTCATCGATGTGAAGTACATCGCACGCCCAATGCTGTTGTGGCAAAAGTACATCGTGTCGCGGTAGTTTCCAATGCGAGGAAATTCACGCTTGAAGCGGTGCATGTAATGGATCGTATTGTCGACACCGATGCCAACTGATATCGACGCAATTGTAATCGTCATAATATCCAGAGGAATACCGACCCAACCCATTATGCCCAGCACAAAGGCTGCAGCGATCGCGTTAGGGATAATGCAGATCAGCGCGATCATAAAGGATCTAAACAAGACCAGAAACATCAGCATGATCGCCAGCATTACAACACCGAGCGTTAGTATCTGCGATTGAAAAAGACTCTGCAGTACATTGTTGTACATCACAAGTATGCCGGTCAAATGAACATCTTCATCGGCAAATCCAAACTCGGATTCTATGCCCGCTTCGATACGTTGCAGCAATTCGTTTCGATTCAAATTCTCCGCGGACTCGATTACCCGCACATTAAATCGAAGCTGGTTATCGTCGATCGATATGAACGGGTTCAATACCGTGTTTTTTAAGGTTTCCGGAATACGGTTGTAGAGCACTGCCCATAGCAATCCATCTATGGGTTGATCGTCGTTCAATTGTTCGGCGAGCTCTATGACTGCGCCAAAAGAAAGCACCTTTCCGGTCTGCGGATCGTTATCCAGGTACTGGTGGATCGCCTTAACCTGCTCCATCTTCGGCGCCGTAAACCAGTAAGCATCCTCATTGCTGTCGTCGCTATCACCGAATCCGAAGCCGTCATCGAAGTCATCTTCCACGTCGGGCAGATTCACGACAACATCAAAAGACAGAGTGCCGCCCAGCTTCTCATCGAACAGTGACATACCCTGATAAATTTCAGTGCTCTCTCGAAAATAGTCGATGAAGCTGTTCTCAACTCGAATTTGTGAAAGCCCGATACCGCTAATGAGCGCTACGCCGAGATAGATATACAAGATTTTGTTGTCTAGTTTTGCGGTAACGTCAGCCAGGGCGGTAGTCAAATTAA
>JAESUV010000258.1 GCA_016762975.1 Gammaproteobacteria bacterium
ATTTTGCCGAGGCGAAAGTTGAATCACTCTCTAAAGGTATGGGGCAAAAAGTACAGGTGCTCTCGGCTGTGGCGCACGAACCCGAACTAGTAATATTAGATGAGCCCTTCACTGGACTGGACCCGGTCAATCAAACCGTGTTGGAAGACCTCATCACAGACATGGCAAAGAACGGTCAGACCGTGATTTTTTCAACTCATGTTATGCAACATGCCGAGCGACTGTGTAATCACCTACTGCTGATCGCGAAGGGCCGAAAGATTTTCGATGGAACGGTCAGTGAAGCCAAAGCCACAATCCCACGTCGAGTCATGCTCGAATCGACGAGTGATGTATCGTCTTTGCACTCCATCCCAGGGGTCATGGCAATAACACGAGATGAAAAATTGAACGCCAGCGATKCAGCYAAGCAACAATGGCAGTTACAGATAAGCGAGAAACTAGATCCGCAGGATATCTTGCGTARCTGTTTCGAAAAAAATATTGTACTAAGTCGGTTCGAATTCACCGAACCTAGCCTACACGATGTCTTCGTTCACCTAGTTGGYGAYGASGCGAAGGTGCATRCCTTCCGATGAACATGATCCGCTTGATCGCCTGGCGCGAATACATGGARAACGTAAAGACTAAAGGTTTCTGGGCGGGCATACTCATCTTCCCTTTAATTTTCACGGTCATGTATTTCCTGCAGACAGCGCTATCTAATTCGACTCCTACCCGTTACTACATTTTCATCGATCAATCCGGCGAGTATARCGAAGCGGTAGAGACGGCAATCGAKCGGGATCATCAGAGACGARTACTGRGGGAGTTCGTGAAYTACCTCATGGACAATCGCAARGAAACCAACCTGAATCTCGAAGCCGCAGCGGGCACGAATGCAGCAGAACAATTAATAGATAACGCCGATGCTGACGAGRTCGCCGCACTRGATGAGTGGCTAAAAAGCGGCGGCCTAGATTTTGCGYTGATCATGGCGAGTCCGGCACTGAAGGAAGATATAGCACCCTTCGAGGCGCCCTCCCGACAGTTCATCGCGGCTGACCTACCTGAAGGCATTGATAGTTCAGCATCGCCTGAAGACATCGCGCAAGCGCTGCGACCCTATCTTAGTGGCGAGAGAAAAATTCTAGTAGATTCGCGGCCCAGTGACCTATTCGCATTGATTCTAATTCCTGCCAATGTAGATGACGACATTTCGCGCCCCGGCATCATCGCGCAAGCTGCTAGCCGGCCTACCGGCATACAGTACTGGGCAARAAATTTAACAGACTCCMGACTGCCTGATGCCATTATTAGTAGCATCAAYTCGGAGATTCGTAATCGCGAGTACATCAGCCTCGGTGTRGAYAATCAGCTTGTCCGCMGCGTACAACGCACGCGCATGCCCATTAGCCAGCTCGAYCCRACTGCGGCGATCGGTGAAGAAGCCGTCAGCGTAGCAGACACCTTCCGACAACTTGCGCCAATCGGCTTCGTCTATCTGATGTTTATATCCTTGATGCAGAGCGTTCAGTACTTGCTGAGCAACACTATAGAAGAGAAATCGAATCGCATCATCGAAGTGTTACTCGCCTCGGTGACAGCCGGCGAGCTCATGATGGGAAAACTTTTAGGTATTGGCCTATCAGGATTAACTACCATCGGGGTGTGGCTGCTTTCGTTCTTTCTGTTTATTACCTTCTACAAGAGTAGCCAGACAGAACTTATGGGTCAGATACTGGAGGTGATTCTCAGCTCTGAATTGATTCCCTGGTTTGTGTTCTATTATTTTGCTGGTTACGCGCTCTACTCTGGCGTGTTCCTCGCTATAGGCAGTCTGTGTAATACCTTGAAAGAAGCCCAGGCGATGATGATGCCGATGATCATGATTCAAGTGATTCCACTCGCCATGATGGTGTTTGTGGTTCGCGATCCTGACAATACGATCGTTCGAGCCATGTCGTGGTTTCCTCTATTCACTCCCTATCTCATGATGAATCGCGCAGCCGCCGATCCGCCACTTGTCGATGTGGTTGGCACAACTATTCTGTTGCTACTTAGTATCGTCCTCGTTCTATGGCTTTCCGGAAAGGTCTTTCGAATGGGCGTGCTGCGCACCGGTCAGCCGCCTAGGCTGACTGAGCTTCTGCGCATGATGCGCCAAGGCAACTAACAGCCAACGCAGTGTTCTAGTCTTTCGGTGTAGATTCAGTACGAGACGACGTCTGCCCGCAATGCACGCATTGCTTAGTCAACAAATTCAGAAATATTTTCTTCACGTAGAATTGCTTGTGACAGCTGGGACAGTTTCTCATCGACATGTTGACCGCGAACCCAGCGTAGACTGCCATATAAATCCACATCATCGAATCGACGCTGCGCCCATCGTTAAGCAGCATCCAGACCGCCACGACATACACCGGTAGAGTCCAGAAGCAGACGACTAGGCGAGTCCGTGCTCTAGCAATAGCGAGCAGGTCCTTTCCAAATTTCACTGGATCCTCGCTTCTGGGAGTTTTCTCGTTCTGCTCGTGAGGTTTAGGCATTCGCTTGAAGGCGCTCTTGTCAGGCTAATAAAGAATTTACCGCGTTCCATCCCTGACTTAAACCAATAAATAACAGTATTGCTGCCAATAAACGGTTAACCAGGGTGCTGCTTTCTTGTAAGTGGGCTTTCAAATAGGTACTCGCCACAACAAAACCGTACAGTGCAATCAGCTTTCCAATGAATACTCCAAGCAAAAATCCAATCAGAGTTAGCCCCATAGCTTGAAACTCAAGATACTGGCTTATTGTCGCCAAAGCAAAAATCCAAAATGGTACGGCTTGGGGATTCAGCCCCGCAATTATTAGTCCATTTCGGAAAAAGGATAACGGCCTACTTTGTCTATTTTCCAGAGAGTGTTCTGGTTCTGATCTACGGGTAAATATGAAAATAGCCAAGGCTATAAAAATAGATGCTAAGAAAAATTTGACGAAGACATTTTCATCGAGAAAAGAACTAATTAACATGCCAAAGTATATGGCAATCAACGCCTGCAGCATCTCGACCAGTGAAGCGGCGAATGCGATCTCTATACCACTGCGGCGATCATAGTCTACAGTTGTCTTTACTACCGTCAGATTGATTGGTCCGAACGGAATAGTGCCTAGCAGACAGACGAGAAAACCAACGAAAAAGTAGAGGAGAGGATTCTCCATGTCTACTGATAACCCTTCGCTTGTAGGTTGAACAAGGTAGCGTACTGCCCATCRAGATCAAGTAACTCCTCATGGCTACCCTGCTCCATAACACCTGCCTTCTCTAGCACGATAATGTGATCSGCCATGCGGACTGTTGAGAATCGATGAGAAATAATTATTGAGATTCGATTTTCGGTTAACTCGCCAAARTGCGCAAAGATTTCAGCCTCGGCTCGCGCATCGATAGCGGCCGTGGGCTCATCCAGAATTAGGATATCCGCTTTTCTGCGCATGAAGGCGCGAGACAGAGCGATCTTCTGCCACTGACCACCAGATAGTTCCTGTCCGTCCTTGAACCAGGTACCGAGCTGCGTTTGGTACTTTTGTGGCAGGTCTTTCACGAATTCCTCGGCCATGCCCTTGCGTGCCGCCTCGGAAATTTGATCGTCTTCACCGATGTTATCGACATCACCAATGCCAATATTCTCACCAACGTTCAACTGATAACGAGAGAAGTCCTGAAATATCACGCCGATCTTTTCACGGATGGTGTCTGTATCCCACTCCTGTAGATCCAGCCCATCAACGAGTATTCGTCCCTCTGTTGGAACATAGAGGCGAGTAAGTAATTTAATTAGCGTGGTCTTGCCGCTGCCATTTTCACCTACGATCGCTAGACTCTCACCGGGAATAATATGTAAATTAATGTTGTTAAGCGCGGGCGTCTGCGCGCCAGGGTAAGAGAAGCTAACACCCTCAAAGCGAATTCCATCGGCCGGATCAGGACCCTGCGTCTTATCTCCTGTGTGCTCCGGCACCTTGTGCTCCAAGTACTCGGTGAGATTCGATAAATAGAGATTGTCTTCATACATACCGTTTATCGAGGTCAGACTGTTTGTAACGGAGTTCTGACCAAGGCGGAACTGAGCGATATACATCGTCATCTGACCGATWGTGATAGCRCCCSCGATRGCAGMGAAGCCYACCCAGCCRTARGCGAAGTARAACGCCGCACTMGCAATCAAACCTAAAAYATATCCCCAGACGCCTCTTCTTAAAACCAGAGATYTATCTTCTTTATAAATGTTGAGAAARATRTCCACATAGCGCTGCARGAACATCTTACCCAACCGCAATAGCTTCACTTCCTTAACCCCGTCTTCACGCGTCAGCACCATCTCTAGRTAGATYTGCATGCGCCGCTCAGCTGAGCGCCTACGGTGTATGCGAAATKCCTCACCTGAAAATTTCGCCTCAGCAATGAAGGCAGGAACACCAGCGAGGCCAAGCAGCAATACTGCATAAGGGGAAAATTGAAACAACCATATACCAATTGTAGTAAGTGCGATGACATCTCTGAGTAGGTCGAACGTCTTTATAACRAGGCTAAGCGGTCGGCTRGAYGCTTCACGGCGAGCACGCACAAGCTTGTCGTAGTACTCYGCGTCTTCGAAATGCGCGAGCTCAAGAGTAAGAGCCTTCTCAAGRATCATTACGTTGATTTTGTTTCCCAACAATACACGCAATATAGACTGGCAGACTGTGCTTATACGTTGGGCGCCTGTCATCAACACAACTAATCCGGCTTCCAGAAACACRTAATAGAGCGCGTCACTGCGCAGCTGCTCTGCGTTACTGCCATCGTCTTGAAAGGCATTGGAAACTACGTCTACGAATAGGCCGCCTACTGAGGCTATCAGCGCGGGTAGCACGCCAGACACCAAGGTTGTCAGGGCCATGACAATCGTGAGCTTCGCACTGGTACTCCAGACGATCTCTAGGGCGACACCGCTATATTTAAATACCGAGAGAAATTTCTTGATGGGATTTTGAGGATCTAGCTTTTCCAAACTACACTCAATATTTAAGATTCGAACTAGGAATAAAAAAAGGGTCTTAGTTAGCACCAAGACCCTTCACTTTTTATCTGCTATAGATTAGCAAAGCTTCGGACTATTGAATCTATAAACTATAGCTTCATGAACTTAAGTACGATGCGGTCTGTATTGCGCTCCAACGATGGATCGAATGGACCAACCGAATGATCATCTGCGTCGTTGTCTAGTACGTCACTGGCACCTGCGAGTACGAAACCAGCTTCAAGCCCTGCCTTTACTGCATCTTCAAAGGCAATTCTATGCAGAGCTTCATTGTCCGCACCAAATGTACCCTCGTGATCGATCACCGCCAATATTCCACCGGATTTCAGCGCGCCCATCACCTGAGCTAGAATGCCTTGAGCAGCAGCAGGATCGGAATTATGAAAATCGTGGAAGTTCAGCGCTGTGATAGCAAAGTCTACTGTATTCGCTGGTATATCAGAAATTGGCGTCAGCCACTCGTCTACATTTGAAAGGCGATCCGCTCTAGCAGTCGCCGCCTCAGCAGAACGGCCTCCTGGACGATTCTGCATAAGCACCTTACCGTTAGAGCCCACAGCGTAAGACAGCACTTCTGTGTACCAACCGCCGGATGCATTGACATCCAGCACAGTCATTCCAGCTTCTAAACCAAGAGCATCCAAGACCGCTGGAGCCTGACGGCTCGCGTCTCTTTCTTTATCAGCCGCTGGGCGATCGGGGTTTGCCATCGCTCTTTCTAGAGCGGCCATATCTAGCGCTTGGGCACTGCTGCAGACCAAGCTGAATACTGCTAGCAAAGATAATACGGATTTCATAATTATGAGCCTTTTATGTGAGTTCCTAGTGGTGATCCTGCCGAGTATCTTCAATGATGGCTCTCAACTGGATAATCTCTGTGAAAGCACCTATTTTAAAGATAGATACTAATTACAGGGCATAGGAGCATAAACCAAGCACGGTGGGGAGTACACAGTTATTCGACGAGTCGAATAACCACGCTAGACGGCCATTCTACGGGTGTTGCGAGGATCAGTGGAGGCGGCGTTCGATCTTCAGTTCAGACTCGAAAAAGTCCTTCACTTGCAGTAATTGCGTCACATCACCCTCACTTTCCATGAGAGGCATATGCATTTCGATATCGCCCAGAATATTAGTAATGCTACTTGTATCTAAAGTACTGAGATCCAGATCGAACGGGAAATTAGATTCCTTTGACATACTGTGACTACTCCGTGAGGTGCTCTGGCTCCGATTTAGCCAGAATTTTCGCACAAAAGTAGTATCGACTGACTTTAAGAAATCTTCATAAGAATTTCTTATATATAGAGTTTTTTGGATTTTAGATTTGAGAAATTATATTAACAACGTTAACTTTACGCGGTTCACATCAGGCATTACACTGTCCCCCGAAGTTGGTGAAACACCTTCTCCTAGAAAAATAATAAACGGG
>JAESUV010000012.1 GCA_016762975.1 Gammaproteobacteria bacterium
AAACTACTAAATAACATATGGTTACGATGACATAACGACTCTTGGTGGCGGCACCACTTTCACCCTCCTTATAGAATATCCTCAGTAGCATCTTTTCCAGTTGAATCTGCGGGTCCAATACTTAGAATTGCGACTTTTGGCGGCAGCTCCACTTCTGTGCATGGCTATGCTTCTCTCAATCTTGTAGTCCCCCACCGATTCACTTATTCTTGATTGCTTAATTCAATTCATCAGGATGAAGTAAAGAAGCCATGTTAGACGAGAAGAAAATCCGGGAATTAGTTGCCGAGCACGGCAGCGCAGTAAATGAAGGTCGGCCCATTCGGCAGCTTATTGCTGACGGAGAGATTCCGAGATTGGCTGGGACAACCGTATTGGAGGGCAAGGTCTCTGATTCGGTGTTTGGGGATGGGCTCAAGAGTGCATCGGGCGTTTCACTTAGGCTCATGTTTCGCAACAATCGAATCTCGACCCATGATGTGAATCGCGGTGCCATCCCATTCAAAGATCAGGTGCTAGCCTTCAATCACGACCACATGCTGCGTTTAGTAGTAGATGTATTGGGTTCCTCACAATTTCAAGTAGATGGACTGCTTCCAAGCTCGACTGTCATACCCGCTGAAAATTTAGAGCTGGTGAGTCTTGAGAATGTAGTTCGACTCTTTAACGCCCAGAGTTCGACTTCTACGTCTTTGTACCAGCACTGGATGCAGGCTAAAGAGGCCGGCGAGACCGTGCTGCACTACGCCGGTCATGAGCTGAGCGTCGCGGACCTAGCGCCTAACGGTATTCTGCCGTATGTCATGGATACTCCGAGCACGAAGGACAAGGTAGATAAGACTACCGACGCACAATCGCTGATAGACAGTGGCGTGTGCACGCAGGGGCAATACAATCAAATTCGCAACTCATCCCTGATGGCCTTCGGCATGATCACTCAGTATCTGGCCGAGCGCGGCATGGTGCTGGTGGATACCAAGACCGAGCATGGTATCAATAGCAAGGGCGTGATAGTGGCCGCCGATGAGCTCTATACCATGGACTCTTCGCGGTTCTGGCGCTTGGATGACAAGGGTGACATTCTGCATAGAGATGGCAAGCCAGTCTCATTCTCTAAAGAATTTGCACGCGGCATGGTGAAGGAGAAGAATCAGCAATTCTCTGACGAACAGGCGGGCGAGATCGCAGTACGCTATATTGACGGCTTGCAGCATTTGACTGGCGTCGAGTTTGCGCCAGACTTGCGTCCGCGAGACCAGCGTATAATCGAGTCGGTTGACTTAATTTTGGACGCACTCCTTTAGCGTCTACATCCCCAGTTGCACCTGAGAGGCCTGCATTGATGAATCACACGATTAGACGCAGCGGGGTAGTACTATTTTCCCTTGCCATCATTCAGGCCTGTTCACCGGCGCCTAGCAGCGAGACAGCCACATCTGTAGCGCCTAGTCTGGAGAGCATAACTAGCGCCGACTATGAGCGTGCGCAAAGCTTTCTCGCGGTCAATACTTCGGACTTGGTGCAGGGCAATATCCTCGCCCAGTACTGGCAAATTGATGATCGATTGATCTATAGACGCTCAACGCAGAGCGGCTCTGACTATATTCTGGTGGATGTGCAGACGGCGCAGAAGTCGCCACTTTTCGATGCGGCGCGTCTAGCAACGGAACTGACGGTCTATGCAGACGAAGAAGTTGATGCGAACGACTTGAGTCTGTCACGGATGCATCTTGGTGAGGCGGCAGAGCGGCTCGAATTCGATTACGAGGATCGGAGCTATGTGCTGGACTTAAGCAACTATACGCTTAACCAGCTCGCTGAAATTCCGTTTAGTGAATTTATTTCCCCTGATGGTGGCATGGCAGCCTTTATCGATGAGCATAACCTTTGGGTTCGCGATACTGCGAGCAATGAGGTGACTCAACTTACCTTCGACGGTGAGCAGGACTATGGCTATGCGACCAATAATGCAGGGTGGTTGCGCGACGAGGGTCCGGTTCTACTGTGGTCCCCTGATTCCTCGAAGATAGCCACCTTCCGCCACGATGGTAGAAATGTGGGCGAGATGTACCTGTGGTCTACGCAGGTAGGCCATGGCGAGTTAGATGCTTGGAAGTATCCGCTGCCAGGCGATGACTACATATTCATGATCGAGCGAATCGTTATTCATCTGGAAGGTGAGCCGCGCATCGTCACTTTAAATATGTTACCTGACCCCCATAGATCGACTACTAGCGATCACATAGCCGGCCGCGGCGGTGTGTTCCTAGACGTGGAGTGGAGTGAAGATAGCGAGACACTGTCATTTGTTTCTTCGTCGCGGGATCATAAAATTGCACAGCTGCAGATTGCCGATCCAGAAACAGGTGAGGTGAGACCGGTCTACCTCGAGGAAGTCGAGACCTATTACGAATCTGGATACAACGCTGCCAATTGGCGCGTCTTTCCCGAGCGAAATGAGTTTGTCTGGTTCTCGGAGCAAGACAATTGGGGGCATCTTTATTTGCATGACCTGCAGTCAGGTGAACTGAAGCGGCAGATCACCGAGGGTAGTTGGGCGGTACTGCAGATCCAGCAGGTCGATTTAGAAAACCGACAGATCTATTTTCTCGGCTCGAATCGAGAGCAAGGCGACCCTTATTTTCAGTATCTGTATCGTGTCAATTTCGATGGGTCTGCATTAACAAACCTAACCCCCGAGATTGCCAATCATCAGATTAGCTGGTCCGAATCTGCTGAGTATTTTAGTGATGTCTATTCGACACCGAATACCGCTCCGGTCTCGGTTGTACGCAACACGGCAGGCGAGACGCAGCTGGTTCTCGAAGAAACGGATATCGATCTGCTTATCAATAGCGGCTGGGTGACACCCATTCCCTTTAGCGTAAAGGCCAGAGATCAGATCACCGATCTCTACGGCTTACTCTACAAGCCCTCTAATTTCGATGAGACAAAATCCTATCCGGTGTTGAATTATCTTTACCCTGGTCCACAGAGTGGTAGTGTCGGCACGCGCTCGTTTCGCGCCTCGCGCAATGACAAGCAGTCCTTAGCCGAGCTTGGGTTCATCGTGGTCGAATTGGATGCTATGGGCACGCCGGGACGGTCGAAGTCTTTTCACGATGCCTACTATGGCGACATGGGCGACAACGGCCTGCCAGATCAGATCGAAGGAATCAGACAGTTAGGTGCAGACAATCCGTGGATGGATCTCGATCGAGTGGGCATCTGGGGGCATTCCGGCGGTGGCTTCGCATCGACTGCAGGAATACTGCGCTATCCAGATTTCTATAAGGTCGCCGTATCTGGCGCGGGCAATCATGATAATCGGAACTACGAGGACGACTGGGGCGAGAAGTGGCAGGGATTGTTAGAGACGTATCCTGAGAATAATTCAGACGAAGGCGAGCCGGTGGTCACTACGAACTACGATAATCAAGCGAACCAATTGCTAGCGGCTAACTTGGAAGGCAAGCTGTTGCTAGCCCACGGCATGCTCGACACCAATGTACATCCTTCCAGCACCCTGTTGGTAGTCGAAGCCTTAATTGACGCTGACAAGGACTTTGATCTGGTAGTTCTGCCCAATGCCAGTCACGGTTTCGGAAATAGACGCTATTTCATGAAACGGCGCTGGGACTATTTTTTGGAAAATCTTCGTGGCCTGCAACCTCCATCAGAATTTGTCTTTGCCGATAACGTCCGGTAGACCCCAGTTTATCTGGTGTGTACTGCGGTCCTTGCAAGCGCGTTGTCGGCTGCATTAAGCTTCAACTCTAGGTTTGTAAGAACAGATTTATAAGAACAGGTTTATAAAACAGGGCCATTGAGCCCATCAATGAATTTGATTAAGGATACTTCCATGAGAGCTCACTTTCGGACTACAGCGATGGCCAGCCTGATAGTTGCCGCGTTCGCAGGGCCACTCGCCTTTGCTGCCGAGGATTATGTGCCGCCTAAGACAGACTTTGGCGTGCCAGATGTGCAGGGAGTATGGAATTACAAGACTCGAACCGGCCTCGAGCGTGCCGATGTCTATGACGGCGAGTTAGAAGTAGACGAGGAAACGATGTTGGCGAAGATGGTTTCTACACCGGACTTTCTCGCTTTTCTTGAGGCAACAGGGGCCGAAGCCCCCGGGCCTGAAAACGTGGGCGGCTACAACGGTTTCTGGATTACACCGGGCGACGCTCTTGCTGAGATGAACGGCAAGTATCGAACGTCCCTCATCGTAGATCCGCCTGATGGCCAGATTCCATGGAGAGAAGAGGGGCAGGCAGTTCGTCGATCTCAACAGGATGAGTTGCCTATGGGCTTGGCAGAGAGCGATGGGCCAGAGGGAAGGACTCTTTCGGACCGATGTCTCATAAGTTTCGCTTCAACAGCGCCGTTCATGAGTAGCCTCTACAACAACCATATGCAGATCGTGCAAGGGCCGACTCATGTAATGCTGCTAGCAGAGATGGTGCATAACGCGCGTATTGTGCGAATCGATCAGGAGTTTAAAGAGCTGCCCTTTGATAAGTGGTTGGGTGACTCGATAGGCTACTACGAGGGTGATACCTTGGTAGTGCAAACGAAAGACTTTAATGGATGGCAAGTTGCTAAAGAGCGATTAATTTCCAGCAATATCCTGTTGACGGAGCGATTTACACGGGTGGCCGATGACAAACTCCACTACACCTTTACCATCGACGACCCAGACTTGTACACGCAGCCATGGACTGCCGAGATGCCTATGTATACCGGTGAAGACATGTATGAATACGCTTGCCACGAGGGCAACTATGCGATGCCTGCCATACTCGCTGGAGAGCGTCGCCATGAGGCAGATGCTAGGAACGCACAGTGATTTACAGCTCGGTGCCGCCATGTGGGTGCCGGGTGTATTTCTATGGATATTATGCGGGGTAGGTTTGTCTCAACTAGTCAGAATCGAACTTGTCACAAAGCAGGAAAGTAGACTGTGATGGACTCAGTCGAAGCAGCGATCGCTGCCTATACTAATTTCATGTGGGGCTTACCGCTAGTTGTTCTGYTGGTGGGYGGTGGCTGCTTCTTCATGGTTCATTCCAGGCTGCGCCAYTTTCGCTATTTCTCCCATAGCATCGCMTTGCTGAAAGGCAAATTTGATGACACTTCCGAGGCAGTATCCGGGGACATMAGTCACTATGGWGCGCTYGCTACTGCGTTGGCRGGAACCATGGGTTTAGGCAAYATYACCGGCGTAGCAGTGGCSATCACGGTAGGTGGYCCGGGTGCAATATTTTGGATGTGGATYACCGCMATCGTCGGAATMTCTACTAAATTYTATACCGCYTCTYTGGCGATYATGTATCGMGGYMGAGAYGACGAGGGYAAGYTGCAAGGCGGTCCGATGTACGTGATTCGCGAGGGGCTAGGTCGCAAGTGGCTGCCGCTAGCATGGATGTTTGCCATAGCAGGCATGGTAGGAACGCTGCCTGTTTTTCAGGTGAATCAATTGGTGCAGATTCTGCGTGATGTCATAGCGATCCCTGCAGGGGTGGCTACAAGCGAAGAGCATTTTAGTTTCGACTTCGGCGCCGGTGTTGTTCTTGCCATCATTATGTTTAGCGTTGCCCTAGGAAAGGTGAAGAGAGTGTCATTGATCGCGGGCAAGGTGGTGCCCGCGATGGTGATCTTCTATTTTCTGGTCACCGGGGTGTTGCTGGCGAGCCACCTTGGCGAGATACCTGCCATGTTCCTACTTATTTTTACCGATGCCTTTACCGGAGAGGCTGTATCGGGAGGCGTGCTCGGTGCGGTGATTTTGATTGGTGTTCAGCGCGGCGCGTTCTCTAATGAAGCAGGAATAGGCACAGAGTCTCTCGCTCATGGCGCAGCCAAGACAAATGAGCCAACCCGTGAGGGTCTAGTAGCCATGATAGGCCCTATAGCCGATACCTTGATCGTCTGTACATGCACGGCGATGGCCCTATTGGTCACCGGTGTATGGGAAGGCGGTGCAGTTGGCATCACGATGACTACCCAGGCCTATGAGCAGGTGTTTCCGGGCTACGGTGCCTATCTGTTGCTGATCATGGTTACCGTGTTGAGCACGACGACGATACTCACCTATTGGTACTACGGCAGCAAGTGCATGGGCTTCCTCTTTGGCACGTCAAAAGAGAAGCTCTATATGTACGCTTATATGGCGCTGATTATTGCCGGTGCGGTAGTCTCGCTGGATGTAGTGATTAATCTTCTGGATGGCATGTACGCGACGATGGCGATACCGACTATGGTTTCGACGCTGCTGTTGGCGCCAAAGGTTAAGAAGGTGGCGAGTGTTTATTTTGCGCGAATCGATGCTGGAGAATTCGATGAGAAACCATCATCTATGAGAAACCATCTTTTATGAGAAACAATAATGCCATCTAGCGGTAATGACAGGCTGCCCTCAGAGAACTAATAAACTATGAAGAACATATCGCTGTTAATTATAATCACTTTTAC
>JAESUV010000272.1 GCA_016762975.1 Gammaproteobacteria bacterium
TGTTAAGATAATCGCAATTGAGCGTATGAACTGGATTCTTCGGAATGCGCTCTACCGTCCTATATGGATGTCAGCCCAGGAGCGACTATAAAGCGTACCTAGTGAAAACGCCCCGCTACGAGTGTAGTTAGGGGCGTTGGTTAGGGTGGGGTAGGTTGTGGTGTTACGGTATAAAGATCCTAATTGCTGTAGTTATCATGAGCACCAGGATCGAGCCAATGAATGATCCTCCCCATACGAATATCCCGTACCCTTTCGGAAACGGGTAGATCATCGCGTACATAAACGACGTGGCAAAAACAAAGATAGATATTATCTGTATATTCTCTATCATTTCTCATCCTCCCCGATTCGAGAACTATCAATATCGTCAATAACGCTAACCAGCATAGTCCTAACCTCAGCCCAATAATCCTCGCCCATACTCCGGCTACCGAATCCATCACCCCGGCCTTTCTCATCCATTATCGCTACGCAATGGTTTATTTTCTGCCGTCTAGATCTTATATCGTCGCTCATTTCTTCCCCTCGTTACTAAAATAAAATACGCAATTAACCGGGTTAGGTGTTAAATAACGCACCCGCTCAGATTTAGCCGTGTATCTATAGCATTGCTCTCGTTTAGTACAGTTCTTACCTTCGCACATTGTTATGTCTGTCATAATATCGCACCTTTATTTAATGGTCAGAAGGGCAAATCATCGTCTACAAATTCATCATCGATAGCATCTTTAGCACTATCAACACCCTTCTTATGAGCGTCGTCCTTCTTCTCGAATCTAAGACTTAACGATGGCGAATTAGGATTGGCCCCCTCCTTACGCTTCCACCCGCTTATCCAGTACTCCACGCCGTCGATTTCACCTTGACCCTTGAAGTCTGGATGGGTATCGCCTTTCTTGTCCTTGTTGGGCCATATAGCCGCTCTCATGCTGTTGTCATAACTCATTATTTAACCTCCTCGTAAGTTGCTTTGAAAATGTCCGGCTTGCGTGGGTAGAACTCTCCAGCTATGCCCTTGATTATGTAGTCGCCAACGCTAGCGATATGCCCACCTTCAAGCGTGTTAATCTTAAATGGTTTGTTCGGATGTATAGATTCAATGCTGGGCCCTGCAAAGCTGCAAATATCAACAGAATTCAGTCCTGTCCATTGTACCGCGTCAATTACTACTGGCTTCTTTCTGTATTTCATTGTTGTTTATCCTCTAGTGCTTTAGTTGCGATGTCGCTAATTATTCGTACATCCCCATGAGTTTCTTGGCAGTGGTCGCTTATCTCTTGTAACGCTGACCTGTACCGCTCTATCTCGCCAAGCTTGCCTACAAATTTGTCCGATAATTCCGAATACTTGTCGGCTATACTTGACGACTGAAGTGATAGCCTTAGATTTTGCTCAGCTTGATCATCTATCACGGACTTCTGGGCGTGTAGCTCGCGGAGCAGGTCATATGCTATTTGATACGCTTTCCCGCTTACTTGGTCGTGGGTTATTTCTCCGACCTGCCAATAGCAATCGGACTCGTTTGGGAATAGCTCAATCCCGCACTTAACCCCGTCTTCGTCCGTGTACTCCCAATCTGATTCAGTCATCCTGCATATCCTCTAGTGCTGTAATTGCTATGTCGCTCATTATGTGCGCGTCCTCATGGGTTTCTATGTGCTGTTCTGATATCTCTTGTAACGCTGACCTGTACCGCTCTATCTCTTGTAGCTGAACTGTAATCCTACTGTGAGCCCACTCTGGCTCGAGCTTGATTAGCTGCATCAGGGTTACTAAGTTGCCGTCCATGTCCTGGTATTGCGCCGCCGTGCTATTTGATGGGTAATCAGTCATTACTCTTCCTCTGTGTAGGTGAATGTGTAGGTTTCGACGATTTCAGCCTCGAATGTATTTGTCTGTACTCGCATGGTTTCCTCTGTGGCGTTGTAATAGTGGCCGTCATCAGCCTTGAGCAAGTATGTATCAATGGTCTTCTCTACTGGCTTTACTCGGTACTTAGTATCCTCGCGGAATCCAGGCTCGCTACAACCAGCCCATACTAAGGTGCTTTCCGAGAGCAAAAATTGAATCTCCTTGCCATCAGCCATAGCCCGAAGCTCCTTAGTCCACTTATTATCAATAGCGTTTATTATTTGCTCGTTGGTTATGTTATTAGTCATCACTTAATCCCCTTCCTAGTTTATCGATCTCTTCGTTTAATATTTCATACTCGATTCTTTCAATGCCGCGAGCCATCTTGTCAAAGGTAATAGCGCCGTCGAACGCTTCATGCGGGAGCAATATTGGATACATTGGCCCAACGCCCATCAGCCAGTCCTTGATCTCACCTTCCTCCAGCCATGGATATTCTGTTGGCTTGTCGTCTATTAGTGATAGATATTTTCCTCGGAATCCCCTGGCCGTGCCGTCATCACAAGATAAATGGGAAAAACTATTATTATTTGTAATATGAGACACTATCCCAGATTGATGCCCCCCTACCGGCCCCCACGCTATGTATACCCTATCCCCTGCTTTCATCACTCACCCCGTTTAGCCGTTTAACTTCGTCGGCTATCTCAATTATTGTTTCGTAGTCCAGAGGCACATAGACGCATTCACAATCCCAATACCAGACGCCTGAACTCTTATTGATATTGATTTGACCGCCGCTACGCTTGTGTCCTGAAAACCATACCGATACGCATACATCGTCGTGCCGATTAAACTTAATCATCACTATTCCCTCTTATCTCGCAGGCTGTGATTATCTCGGCTGCATTCTTGTTGGACTCATCAATTATGATGTACGTATTAATTCCCAACATAATAATCAGTATGAACCCAAGCATATTTAGATCACTCATCCCTCTCTCCTTATCTCGCATGTGTAAATAATGTCCGGGGCGTGGTCTACTTGGATTGTTACCTCGCCTTGTTCTACTTCCTGCATCCTTCTATCTGATCCTGCTCCGTGGCCCATTGCAAACCCAGCAAGGAACACTCCAAACGCAAACATTAAAGCCAAAGCAGCGGCTACCCCTGATCCATCACTCATTTCTCATCCCTCTTATAGTAGTTAACCGCTTTATCTACGCTGATTATGTCCTCGAATCTGTCCGGCTGTATCTCTACATAGACAAGACTGTTTCGACTCATCCAGTTGTTGCACCGTTGTTGTGACATCCCCAGGCTTTCCGCTATCTTAGCGAGCGATCGATCACTTGACGCCACGTAGTGTTTGAACTTCACCTTCATATATTAACCTTTGTTTCCCGTTGATTTGGTGTAACTATAAACTATTCAATGAATAAATCAACACAAACCGTTTGCTTTATCTTTCCATGACTGCTAAATTGATTTCACCAATCAGGTAACAACCAACGAGGAAGAGAGAGATGGATAAGTTTTTAGCGACGGTAATAACGATCATCATACTGTTAATTATTATTCTTACAGGTACAAGCGGCAATCTTGATCACGTGAAGGAGGGGGCAGAAGAATCCTTTAGCAAGCACGGATTTGATGTTATTGGGTACGAGGGCTACCAGTGGGGCATGGGCGGGTATAACAGTTACGGCGGCGCTTACGTCTGGTACACCATAAGAAGGCAGTCAGACAATGGCATCACTTATAACGCGGCGCTTCAGCGTTGGGGCGATGAACTTCACATGTACAAGCTGACGGCCATCGACGCGATTAAGCCTTAACTTAACACTCACCATAACCAGCCGCTTAATTGCGGCTTTCTGGGTACTAACTGAGGAGAGAGAAGATGGGCAGATTACAGAAAGACAGTAAAGCGGGGCTGATACGAAGAATAGAGGAGCTAGAGGCTCAGCTTAAGCGGAGTCATGAGAGGTGTAGCATCTTATATGACCGATCAGAGGCTTATTTCAAGGCGCTGAATGCCGCAACAACTGAGCTAGCTGACGAGAGGTGGAGCTGATGAACATCGACAGACTAGAGAGAGAGCGGGAATTGCAGCTTGATATTCAGCACAACGAATCGCTTGAGGATACTGATCACGAAGCCATTGAGGACGGCGAGAAGCAGCGGAACCTAGACCAGTGCGCAGGATACCTATCGCGTAATTGCTGGCTACCACTGGATCAGGTGAGCGCTTGCATTGGCATACTAGGCGAGTACTGGAGCGCGGAGCAAAGCATATTCGAGTATTCAGATGACGGCGGCACAATGTTCATGGGCGATTATATTATCTGCACGAATGAGTTTGATCAGTGGATAGTTGAGAATCACATTAAAGAAGCGGCTAAGTCGATGTATGGGTCAGTATTCGACTCGGTATTCACCACCGATAGGCTAATTAAGCAGGGGGCATTATGACCAGCCAGCTATTCGAGGAGTTAGGACCGATGACTAAATGCAATATTGAGTTAAGTGCCAAGCAGATTTGGAACGATCAAGAGGAACTCAGGGTAAATAGGGTTAACTTTGGCAACTTCGTTAGGTGCGAGCGGTATTACACGGGGCTAGGTCCATGGCATATGACAGTAAGGACGTACATGCAAGAAGAAGTAATCACCGCTGACACGCCATATCTGGTAGTACAGAAGGCAAACAACACCCTGGCTGACGGCTGGGAAGAATTGAAACTAACTAGGAACGGGGAATTATGAGTAAGACACACTTTCGCAAAGTATTTAAAAGCGATCACCTGGGGCAGGCAGATTTAGAGGATTTCAACGAGGAAGGTTCACGGCTGATATTTACCATTAGCCACGTCAATCAGGAGAATGATGTAGCAGTAGCAGGCCGAAAGGGTAACTTTAACATCGCGTATTTCAAGGAGAAGATCAAGCCGCTGGTATTGAATGCGACTAACTCTAAAGTCATGAAGGGATTATGCGGTGGTAGCCCATTCGTAGAGGACTGGCAGAACGTCCTGGTCCAGTTGTACATTGACCCATCGGTCAAGATGAAAGGGGAAATGGTCGGAGGAGTTAGAATCAGAACGAAAACTCCAGTTGTTACTAAGCCAGTGTTGACGCCTGATGAGCCAGCCATGTGGCAGAGCGCCCTAGATGCCTATAAGCGCGACGGAAGTCTAGAGAAGGTGTTATCACGTAGGTCGATATCGGATGCCCACCAGAAGCTAATCAAGGACACGTGCGATGCTGAGTAAGCCGGTCTTTCACGATGTCGAACAGAATTCGGACGAGTGGTATCAGATGAGGGCGGGGAAACTCACCTCATCTAACCTGCCCAAGGTGATGGCGAACTATGGCAAGTCATTTGGGGAGTCCGCCAAGAAATACGCGGTCACAATCGCCACTGAACAGATTACAGGCGTAGCCATACCATCGGATTTATTTAGCCACCACTTGGCCAGAGGACACGCGCAGGAGCCGCTCGCACGAATGGAGTATGAAGATACAACGTTCTGTGACGTAACCAATGGCGGGTTCATTGATTGCGGCTTTGTAGGATGTTCAACCGATGGTTTCGTGGGTGATGACGGCGCTATCGAGATCAAGTCGGTAATCGATTCAGTGCATTACAACAACGTGAAGCGCTGCAATGTAGACCCGGCTTACAAATGGCAGTGTATCGGCAACATGAAGTATCCGCAGAAGCAGTGGCTAGACTTCATTAGTTACTGCGACACGTATCCAGTAGGCAAGAAGCTATTCGTATACCGCATGAAAGCTGATGATTATCAGGAGGAATTCGGCATGATCGACAAACGAGTCGCTGAGTTTTACGAGCTGGTCCAAGAGACTAAGCGAAATATTTTAGAGAGCGATTACTTAAACTATTAAGGGGATAACATGAGCGAATTAGTAGAGATAAACAAAAGCACAGCGTTAGCGGCATATTCATCTGAAAACGGATTGAGCGCCGAGGTTGATCAAGTGCGCGCCGTAGTTGATGGATTCAAGCATGACTTAACCAATGCGACCAATCGAGCCAAGACGGCATCGCTAGCGGCTAAGGTGGCCAAGGTGAAGGTTAAGTATGACGACCTAGGCAAGGATCTAGTGTCTGAGTGGAAAGCTAAATCTAAGCTTGTCGATGCCAGCCGCAAATCAATGCGCGATGATCTCGACGCGATTAAGATTGAAGCCCGCCGACCACTGACAGAATGGGAGGCTGAGCAATCCAGGCTTGAGGAAGTGAAGAGAGAAGAGGAGGCGGCTAAGCAACTTCAGATTGAGAAAGAATCAGATCATGAGATGGCTGTACTGATGGATGATGCGTTTGACCGTGAGAAGGCAGAAGCAGCGGCCAAGGTAGAAGCTGACAGAATAGCCCATGAGGAGTCAATCAAGCAGGCGGCTATTGCTGAATCTGAACGCAAGGCCGAAGAAGAACGCCGAGCTGCTATCGCTCGAGAGGAAAATCTAAAGCTGGAAGCACAGCAGGCAGAAGCGAGCCGCGTAGCTATGGCCGAGCAGGCAGAGAAGAACGCTAAACTGGCAGAGGAGGCGCGCGTTAAAGCTGAGGCCCTAGCTGA
>JAESUV010000259.1 GCA_016762975.1 Gammaproteobacteria bacterium
GGATTTCTCGCGAAACCAGATCGAAGCCAAACTCACTCTTCATTAGGGGCGCTCTAAATGCAAACAACAACAAAGCGCCGCCAACGCTTATGCCAAGAATAGCCAGTATGAAGAACCCCCTGTCTGGGTCACTCGCGAACGCGTGCACCGATGTTAACAAACCTGAACGCGTAATAAAGGTGCCCAACAAGCTGCCCGCGAAGGCCAATATTGCTAACAACACAGTCCATGCCTTGAACACGCCGCGCTTCTCGGTAGCTGCCAAGGAATGAATCAACGCCGTGCCGAACAACCACGTTATCAGCGGTGGATTCTCGACAGGATCCCAAGCCCACCAACCGCCCCAACCTAATTCGTAATAGGCCCACCAACTGCCTAGCGCTATGCCCAATGTAAGAATTGCCCATGCAATGTTAGCCCAGGGGCGACACCAACGCGCCCATGCTGCATCCATCTTTCCACTTAAGAGGGCCGCCATTGCGAAGGCGAACACCACCGAGAATCCCACGTAGCCCATATAAAGAGTTGGAGGATGAATAATGAAACCAAAATCCTGTAACGCGGAATTCAAATCCGCACCATCGACTGGCGGTAATGGCACAATGCGATCGAAGGGATTCGATGTCGCCAACATGAACAAAATGTAACCGGTAATGAGACAGCCTAGTACGCCCAAAACCCTAGCGACAAATTCCAACGGCATGCTACTACTAAAAATGGCGACGGCTAACATCCAGCCCGCGAGCATGAATGTCCAAAGTAGAAACGATCCTTCGTGCCCACCCCATACAGCCGTTAATTTATAACGATCAGGAAGCAGAGAATTGGAGTGTTCCGCGACGAACTGAACAGAGAAGTCGTCGGTAATAAACGCATAAGCTAGAATTGCAATACTGATAGCTAGGAACACAAACACACCAGCCGAAAGTGGCCGCGCCATGCTCATCCACAGAAAATTATTCTGATAGGCTCCGATAATTGGCAGAGTGGCGAGTATCATGCTCAGACAAAGCGCCAAAATCAGTGAAAACTGGCCTACCTCAGGAATCATCTAGTTTGTTCCCGAAGACATATGGTTGTCGGCAGAAGCACCTGCTGCATCTAATGCGGCCTTCACTTCTGGCGACATGAAATTTTCATCGTGTTTAGCTAAGACTCGCGACGCCTGAAAGACACCGGCGGCGTCCATTTCACCTTCAGCTACAATCCCCTGACCCTCGCGAAATAGATCAGGTAGTATGCCTTCATATTGAATGGGCACATCGCTTACGAAGTCTGTAGCCACGAAGTTAACTTTTAAACTGTCATCCGCACCAAGAACGGTACCTACCTTTACCATCCCACCAATTCTAAAATGCTGGCCGGGTCCAACTTCGCCTTCGGCAACTTGGGTCGGCGTATAAAACATATTAATATTTTGCTTTAGTGCAAAAGCGGTAAAGCCAACTGCAACGCTAAGACCAACGGCAATGAACAAAATAATTCCGAGCTTCTTACGTCTATGGGGTTTCATTTGCTACTCCGAAACAATAAATACTCTAATGGGCCTAATCGCCATGACTATCATCTTCACTTTGAATCTCAGCGTCTAAAGTCATGCGACGTTTTAGCTGGCGAATAATTTTTTGCTTCTTGCGTAAAGGCAGTATTAAGTTAATAGCAACGAATACTGCGAAGAGTCCGTACACGGCCCATACATTGAACCCGTAACCGCCCATGTCGACAAATTCAGCGAAGCTTGAAAACTGTATTGCATCTAGCATCTACTTTCCTACGGTATTTTTTCCGTAACTACCTAACTCACTTAGCTTTTAAAACCAAGTCCTTAACCCACTGGGCTTTGCGCTCTCTCTCTAGTATTTCATTGCGCGTGGACAAGATCAGACTAACCGTTAAAAACAGATAGACGGCCACTATCATTATTAAAGTCGCTATCCAAAATTCAGGCCCGTTCGGACTACTTGTATCCGTAGTAACAGGACTGGACACTTGATGCAGGGTATTCCACCATTCAACGGAATACTTAATTATCACTACGTTGATACAACCCACTATAGAGAGTAAGGCACAGGCCTTTGCCGCCGCATCTGAGTCTTCTAATGCAGAACGCAGGGAGATAACCCCCAGTAGCAGAAACAATTGAAACAGCATCGATACTAACCTGCTATCTGTCCATTCCCACCAGGTTCCCCACATCACGCTTCCCCAGAGAGAACCAGTCGCCAAAGTAATAAACGAGAACCAAGCGCCAAGGATAGCGGCATTCTTCGCTACCATATCGGCTAGCTTCATTCGCCAGACCAAAGTGATAGTTCCCGCCACGAACATCAACGGGAAAAAAGCCAGAGAAGTCCCTGCTACAGCAACGTGCACAATCAAGATTCTCGAGGTAAAGCCTTGCTGGTAGTCAGGGGGGAGAAATAACAGCCCCCAAACCAAACCAATCGTCATGAAAATGACCATTGCAGCAGTTWGCCAAGGCAGCCATTTCCCGCTGAGTTCATAAAACCACTTCGGAGAACCTAGTTTGAAGAACCATACCCACATGACGATCGCCTACCCTCTTSCTATTTAGCTRCTYAAATATATCACGTAGCCCTGAGGCCGCCGTGTTACGTATTGTAACTCATTGTAATTGCGCGGTTAACCCGTTATTAGRCCTATCTGCACCAACATAGGCTAATTCACGCTTATTCTAAGCGCYGCGGCCGAKGCAAGMGGAGCTAGACTCACGGAAACCGAGAGCATGACTAGCATGAGGCTAAGGTAACCGAGCGGAGACTGGCTATTCAATGTAGATTGCACRGCTAGCGTTCCAAAAATTAGAACCGGYACACTCATCGGTAAAGTAATAACCGCTAATATCAGACCGCGRCTGCCTAAGCCTACSGTGAGCGCAACGGCGATRGAYCCAACCAAGCTCATGATRGGAGTGCCCAGTARCAGRGATAAAAACAGTGTYCCATAGGCTTCYTCGGGAAGCGCCAGCATATATGCCAATAGCGGCGACACCARCACAACCGGCAAYCCGCTTACCARCCAGTGGCTTATATTCTTAGCCAGCACTAGRAAAAATAACGGRTGAGGGCTAAGCAGCAGCTGCTCCAGCGAGCCATCCTCAAAGTCAGATCTATAGAGATTGTCCATCGATAGCATCGAGGCTAGCAGCACAGATATCCAAATCACGCCGGCCGCTATCTCAGTCAATCGATCACTCTCGGGGCTTATTCCGATAGGGAATAAAGAGACGACAATGATAAAGAACATGAATGGATTAACTATGTCGTTCTTCTTCTTAAACGCAATAAGCAAGTCACGCTTCAGCGTTGCCAAGAACGCAGCAGAGGTGGTGGTCTGTTTTCCAGTCATTGACGCCACCTTAACCCAGACTCAGCACGGCTAGCTCTGGAATATTCAGACTGTGGTGCGTAGTCACCATAACCGAGCCACCTGCTTGGGCCTGTCGCTGCAGTATTTGTTCCAGTCGTGCCACGCCCTTTCTATCCAGTGTAGTAAACGGCTCATCAAGCACCCACAATGACGCAGGACTTATGATAAGCCTCGCTAGCGAGACCCTTTGCTGCTGTCCTGCCGATAGCGTGTAACAAGGGGACTCTTCGAACCCGCGCAGACCGACTTCTTTGAGTGCGGCCATAATTTTCTCATCGCTAACCGCTTGCTTAAGGCTGCAGCTCCAGCGCAGGTTCTCTACAGGGGTTAGCACTTTAGCTACACCAACCCTATGTCCTATATAGAGTAACGAAGAAAAGAAACTAGCAGCCTGATCTTCGATTTCCTGCCCATACCATTTAATTGAGCCTTCATAGCTATCGTTCAACCCACAAAGGATACGCATCAGCGTGGTTTTCCCGCTGCCATTACTGCCCTGAACCTGTAGCACCTGCCCTTCGGGTAGATCAAAATTCAAATTCTTAAACAGTACTCGGTCATCACGCGCGCAGAAAAGCCCGCGTGCCGCTAACATGATTGTGTCAGTATCTGAATTTGAGGAAGCTGTTGGTGCTGCAGATGACATGAACTGTGGTGTTCCCGCTATATGGGCTGAGGATTATAACGGAGAAGATAAGCTATTGCTGCCCAAAAGCACTAACAGTGTCAATACACTTTGATGCGGGCCTATTAGCGCGCCCAGTCGGAGAGTCGCGACCTTAAGCGCATAGCTGCCTGACTGTGTATCTGGCTTACTCGAGACTCGCTGACTCCAATCACCTCACCTATCTCTTTCAGGTTTAGCTCTTCGTCATAGTAGAGCGCTAGTACAAGCTTTTCGCGGTCCGGTAGACCATCGATAGCTTTAGCTAGATGCGCCTTAAATGTGGAGCGCTGCAATCCGTCGCAGGGACCGGGAAGTTCACCGGCGGCTAACTCGATAGCCGAATCATCGCCCTCCATGATGTCATCGAAGCTAAATAGACGGCTGCCGCTCGCATCCTGCAATATCGCATAATAGGCATTGAGGTCAATCTCCAGTTCTTTAGCAATGTCCGGGTCTTTAGCATCTTTACCGGTACGGGCTTCGATAGCTTTTATCGCCTCTGCGACTTTTCGAGATTTTCGATGCACCGATCTTGGCGCCCAGTCACCTTTTCTGACTTCGTCCAACATGGATCCACGTATTCGTATTCCAGCATAGGTTTCGAAGCTCGCTCCCTTGGAGACATCGTATTTCTTCGCCGCCTCTAACAGTCCGATCATTCCCGATTGAATTAAATCATCAATCTGAACACTGGCAGGCATTCTCAGCAATAGGTGATGGGCGATGCGCTTCACGAGTGGTGCATAGCGCACCACTACTGCCGTTAGATTCTCATCTGACGCCTCACCATTCGGTAAGACCGGTTCGTAAACTTTAGCTTCAGTTGCCGAAGTCATTTATATCATCCTATTTTTTATATGCGATTCATGCCAGCAAGAGTCAATATGAGCCCACAGAGTCCTACGCGATCAGTTGATCTCAACAACAGGACTAAACCCATCACCTTGAACACATGCAGAAGATTCAGAGCCAGCTGTAGCCCCCCAGCACCTCGAAGTGCGTCGGTACTGAATCGTCTTTCTGCTGCGATAAAGCGATTAACTCTCATGCCTTAGCATGCTCCATTTTTTTGTTTTACTTCTGCAATTCCATGTAAATTTTTACTTTCTCAACTTAATGCCACTTCTGACGATTTACTCGTTAGGTTTAGTAACGGACTAATTAACAAAATAACGCTGTTCATTAGTGCTCTTGCCGTAGCTATCGCCTACACAAAATCCTCAAAATTCAATTCTTCTGCATAAACCCTATTGCCCGCACTGATTAAAAACGGACCGCTGCATCTATACAGAGCAATTACCGTTCCAAGTTGTTGTATTGCAGGATATTTTTTAGCTAGACCAGATAGTACGCGGGCTGCAGAGGTGGAGGTAGTTTTTGAAGGATTTAGTAGGCGCTAAAAAAACGCCAGGAATTTGACGAATACAGGCTATTAGGTCGTGCTGCGCCAGAAAAACATCGCCACAACTGCGAATCACAGCAAAGCTGGCGCTCAGGCTTTCGACACCGTTGATACGCACATCACCGCCGCCGCCGCCGATACTCTGAATAATCATGCCGGGGGAGCGTTTACCCAATGTTTGGTTGTCTCCTGTGAAGTCCAGAATGACCATGCCGCCGTTGTTGTTTAGGCTGCCGTCTGACCCAAGGGCAAGAACGGTTGAGGCATTGCTGTCATTGATGAGGGAAGGGGCTGGGGTTAGCTGTGGATTAAATTTCAGTGTTTTGTTGGCCGTGGCCTGCTGTCGTTTGCTATCCTGTGTCGACTTTTCCGTTGCCTGTGCTGTCTGGCTTTCTGTGTTCGGAACAGTACGTACCGTTACCGTCAGGTCGCCGCCGCCGCCGCCAATGGACTGAACAGAGGTTCCTTTTGACGTATCACCCGTTGTGGAGACATCACCTGTCCGTTGATAGGTGATATTGCCGCCACCGCTGTTCGCCGTTTCTCTACTGCCGAGCAGCAGGTCAAGCTCGGCCTGCGCATCTTCATTAATGGTAACATCCACATTGGCGCTACCGCCGCCGCCGCCCACAGACTGGGTTGAGGAGCCGAAAGAATTCTCGCCAAGGGTAATAAGGTCGCCCACATGGGTCGCGATAAAATCGCCTGCCGCTGTTATTCCGGCTTCGTCCGCGCCCAGCTTGATGATGGAGGTAACAAAGGCCAATTCCTGCGATCCGCCGCCCTGTTGGTCGCTGCCATCGTCGATGTCAACGCTGTCTTCGCCCAACGCGCGCGCCGTTTCGCTCACATCAAGGAACATATTCACATTGCCGCCGCCGCCATTGACCATTTGGGCATGATAGGCATGGCTATTGTCGCCGAGCATGGTAATGGTGCCTTCG
>JAESUV010000111.1 GCA_016762975.1 Gammaproteobacteria bacterium
CTACAGTAGAGCCCGTTGCTATACCGCCGGTCGCCCCAGCAAAGGCTGTAAGGCTGGCGTTCTTGATGAATGTTCTTCTATTGATGCCTGCGGATTTGGCCATTCTTATCCCCTAATTATTATTAGACCTTTTTTACAGCATATAGCAACTAGGGGCCGTGTAAAGTCATTCTGGCCCTGAAATTTACGGCATTTCTCTACTGAACCTACATCTTCTCGGACATTGCCTTACCGACAAATTTTGACATGAATTTGCAAATTATGCGTTTCATCTGCCTCAAAAACTTAGAGAAAAACTAAGGAGCCTCTCACTAAAACCCATTACGGACTTGAGGTCGGTCGACGCTTTTCTGGAAACTGAAGTTTCAGCATTTAACTGCAGAAAAAAGATCTCTAGAGAAATTCCAAAATTACTGTCCAATGACAATACAAGCAAAGTGGTTTTGAGCTATTCGGTCCCTACTTCAGTGCCGCACCGGCGATATGCCAATATAGCAGGGCAAGCCGGTGGTCAGAATGAGCAATCAATGCGCAGGAATTGAGAGAGAGAGGCAACTAATCAGCACACGAACTTGCCCCTCCTATCCATCACTCACTAGTAACGTAAAATTTCTTCCCTAATCTGCTGAGCTGCAATCTGTTCATCAGTAAAGGGCAGATCAACCCACTGACTCTGCGAATACAATTTCGTCATATCAGAGAAGAATTCCGAATCCGCTTCTGGAGATTGTGAATAAGTAAGGATGGCCTTAGCATTGGGCGTGCCATCAGCATTCCAAGTCACTGCTTGAATATAGCTATTGCCATGACGGACAGGATTGTAGCCACCCTTGTCTGCATCAAAGCGAGACGTGATTACACTGAACATACCCTGCCCACCTGCACCTCCTGGTATACCGATCTTGTCATCGTTGCGTAGAACAAACTGCACATCTCCCCATTTTGCATCCAACGGTATGCCTGCTTCGCTCAATGAGGCAACTGCCTCGCGCAAAGATTTTGTAATGAACTCCTGCGTGGCTGGCTCTTCTATCTTCAAACCGCTGGGCGTGTGAACAGGATTATTCACATCGAAAGGAATCAAGTAGTGGTCACTCAGTGTTGCGGCTGCGGACCAAAACCGATTGAAGATCGCCGCACCAACACTATCCAGATCTTGTCGCCTGTCCCATCGCGCTAAAATGTCACAAGCTTCCTGCAGGTCATCATTCTCTACACAGACAGTGAGAATGTCATCCAAAAAAACTTCGGCGCCGTAGTGGCGATGATTAAAGAGCAAATTCTGCACTGTGGCCTGATTGAATTTGCCTTTCCCGTTTAGTACCTCTTCAACAAACTTTAAACCTGCACGTGTTCGCAGCGAGCGAGTTTGTTGTTCATTACCAATAATAGGAGAAAAGCCCTCAAGCCTATTGTCTGGATTAGACAGCCAGTACGAATCGTTACTGTTACTCACATAGGTGTCAGTAATCAGACTCGGCTGATCTGTAGGCGGCATCAAACCGGGATAGGCCGCTCGCGAATCGATTTGCCAATCACAAGTAGGATCCGAACCATTGAGAGTGATTACTCGCGACGCATTTTCTGTGTCCACTGCACAGCGCTCTATTAATTCCGCTGAGACATTTGGTATAGCCGACATGTCAGCATAGAGAGCGCCTCCATCTGCATCCGCGGCAATCGTATTTACAAATGCCGCCCCCTGATGAGTGGCCAGCGCATCACGTAGCTCCTCTACGTTACGCGCGCTGTTTATATCCTTGTACTGATCAGCTGAGCGATAGTTCTCGTAATTCACATCGCGCATCACATAAACGTACTGATCGTTCCACGGCGTAGTCTCTCCAACAACAACCGGACCAAGGTGCGTCATGTGTATGGTGCGACTAATTGGCTCCGCATCCGTTTCAACGTCAACCTGCAAAGCTTCAATATTGTGTACTTCATCCCCAAGCCGATAAGCCATGGGATTGCCTTCAACCAGGTCGAGCCGGAACATAGTAAAACGCAGCGCAGTAGACACGGTATGTGACCAAGCCACATCCTTAGTAAAACCGATCGCGATCCGAGACGTGGTCACCAAACTAGCGCCCATAACATCAACTTCACCGGGAAGGGTAAGGTGAGCAATGTGAAATCTCGAAGGGCCGTGCCAAGGGTAGTGAGGATTACCTAGAAGAATGCCGCGGCCACTCTCGGTCAATGCACTACCAAAGCCCAGTGCGTTACTGCCGATCATCTCGGGATCAACGAAGAGATCAAGAGCATTCAACTGCGCTAATTCGAGACCATGCTGCGCGGTCGCTATTTCATTGGTAACACGGCCTAGGCCGTAACGAATACCCACTCCTATTGCTATTCTCGCTATGTCTCTTTCAGTAATAGGGGTAATCCATGGCGCGTTGTTACAAGAAGCAGGCATATTGCCCGCCTGTGTTTCAATAAAATTGTTATAGCCGGCAACGTAACCCGCATCCATTTCGTGACTTTCGCTGAAACCGTAAGCCAGATATTCGTCTATTTTACTTTGATGCAACAGCGCGCGGTGAAATGCATCGGCATTAACATGACTCTCGGTTGCACCGAAATACTTCGCCTGCTCGCCACGAACGGTAATAAACTCGCGAGCCAGAACACAGATAGTGTTCGTTGCAATGGCGTGAGCAAAGCCGTACCCCAGACCTTCCCAATTATCCGCTTTAATATGTGGAATTCCGTGAGTTGTCCACCGAATCTGAACTTCATTAGGAGCGCTCAAATTTTCGATTCCCGCGGATATGGAATCGACCTCAACCACAGTCGAATCTGAAGATTCTGGCGTACAAGCGGAAATCAGTACCGCGAGAGAAAAAGGAATAACCACAGCATTGAATGTGTTCTTCGACAGCATTGACAAATACGAGATTGAGCGCATGAGTGAGCCTCTAGGTCTTGATGGACAGATATCTTGACTGGTGATTGAGCATACACCATGCACTGCAAACTTAAATAGTTGGAATAGAGGCGCAGATTTACTCTTTGCAACCGGTATTGCACAGGGCCTCGAACTTAAACCTGCAATAAAGCCTGCGGGATCACGCATTCCACATCGGCTACGAAAGCCTCAGCCACACCACGGGTATCAACCACTAACAAATGACTTCCGCAAACCATCGAAAATAGCATAAAGTAAGCCCTCACCGAGACTTTGGAGAAAGCCCTCATGCTTCGAGGACCCTATAAGACTGTAGCTCTCAGCAGCATTGCGCTCACGGCACTTATCAGTGCCGTATTCACATTGCCAGCACTTGCACAAAAAGGTGGTATTGACCGCTGGCAGGGCGACCTGTCCTCCATCTCAGCCACTGACTGGAATTACGCCGCCGCCGCCCATCTGCTAGAACGAGCCGGCTTCGGTGGCACTCCCGATCAAATACAGGCGCTTGCAGCCATGCCACTCACCGCAGCTGTGAAGGGCCTGGTACATTTCGAGTCTGCAAATAACGACCACCTTCCCCCATTCGAACATTCCGGCATTCATGACCCAGGGCTGGAGCCCTTCCCTCCCAGCCGCCCAGCAACTACAGAGCTCGCAAAAGAAACAGGCGAAGCACTGGGGGTTAAAGTAAAGCCCGCAGGAAACAGGCGCTTGCAACCCGTGGTGAACAAGTTCTTCTACTGGCTAAGAGCCAGCAGACTAGAAACCAATCGTGTTAACTATTGGTGGGCCAACCGCATGGTCGCTTCGAATAATCCTCTGCAGGAAAAAATGGCACTTTTCTGGCACGGACACTACGCCATCAACGAGAGCAAGGTACGGGACTACCGCAAACTCCTAGGCGAATTGGAATTGTTTCATGAAATGGGCACTGGCAGTTTTCACGATCTGATGATCGCCGTAGCGCAAGATCCCGCCATGCTGTCTTTTCTCGATGCCGGTGTGAATGTTAAGGGCGCTGCGAATGAAAATTTCGCCCGCGAGATCATGGAACTGTTCACCATGGGCGTGGGTAATTATTCGGAAACCGACATTCGCGAGGCCGCAAGAGCTTTTACCGGCTGGAATTATGTCGACCTCGAATTCGTTATCAACGAAGAGCAACACGATGACGGCGTGAAGAATTTTCTAGGCCACAGCGACAATTTCGATGGTGTCGAAATTATTGACCTAATTATGGAACAACCGGTTACGGCTGAATATATCGCCGGGAAAATTTATCGTTTCTTCGTGAGAGAAGAATTGAGCCCAGCTCTCGCCAAGGAGTTAGGCGACACGTTTAGAGAAGCTGACTACGATGTGGCAACTCTCTTGGAAACTATTTTCCTCTCCAAAGATTTTTACAGCGCGCCTTCGGTCGGCAGCCAGATAAAAAGTCCGGTGCATTTAGCTATCTCCACCTATCGAAAACTCGGATTAGAAAGCGTACCTGGCGTGCCTGACTTTAACCGAGCAACCGGCGCGCTCAGCCAGTCATTGTTTCGGCCACCGACTGTAGCTGGCTGGGCCGGCGGACGCAGCTGGATGACTCCTGGACTTTTACTAGAGCGCGGCAATTTCGCTCGCGACGTACTGTTTCCCGATATTAATTTTGTACCGCCAGACAGAGTCAATGGTAGCGCAGAAATTCGCAGCGTTGCCGATCGAATTCGACAAGGCTTGGACATCACCTCCGCGACCCAACCATCCTCACTCGTCGAAGGCGGCATCATGGCAGAGTCCAATATGCTGGCCGACCGCGACGAAGAATTTAATACGCGATACGGTAGTTTTCGCGGCTGGCAGATGGCGATCGAAAAAGTAATACCTATACCCCGCCATACTGCTCGGTTAAATCTCAGCAAAATGCTTAACGAGCGCGGTGTAGAGAATACCAGCGAGGCGGTAGACTATCTGCTGGCCAGATTCATGAATGTGCAACCAAGTAGTAGCACTCGAAGCATGCTAATTAATTTTCTCGACAAGGATCTGGGTACGTCGAGTATTACCGAAGCACAATCTTACATGGAAGATTCTCTGCGCTTAGTGCTGCACTTAATAATGAGTCAACCCGAGTATCAATTAGGCTAATTCTACAAATAGTTAGCTCATGAAAAGTTAATGAGGCCAGCCAATGAAAAAAAATAGAAAAGACAAAACACTAGGTCGCCGCGCACTATTAGCCAGCATGGCCAGCCTCAGCGCGTTGAGCATGGTGCCACCCGCCTTCGCTCAGGCAGCAAGAGCTGCTGCCACTCAAGCTACAGCCAGCGGCAAGGTGCTTGTCATACTCGAGCTCTCCGGCGGCAACGATGGCTTGAATACCGTCGTGCCCTACGGCGACGACGCCTACTATCAACAGCGGCCAAATATAGGCATTTCCAAGAACGAATTACTACTCATCGACGATCACTTTGGATTCAATCCTGGCATGACTGGATTCGAGCGCCTCTACAAAGACGGCAAGCTGGCCATCGTCCACGGCTGCGGTTACGAGAACCCCTCCTATTCTCACTTCACGTCCATGGCTTACTGGCATACGGCTGCGCCTAATAGTGGCGACGAATATGGCTGGGTTGGCAAGCTCGCCGACGCGATAGCACCATCCGCKCCATCAAACTACCTAGTGAACATCGGCTCTAMRCAATCATTGGCGGTAAAGAGCAAGAAACATGTACCGGTAGTGTTCGACGACCCAAACCGATTCATGCGCGAAGCCTTCGCGGCAGAAAAAGAAGCTCTAGAACTAGCGCCCGATATTGGAGAGGTGGAGAATCTTTCACGCCGCTTCCTGTTGGACATCGCCCGCAGCGCCAACGATGCCTCCGCATTGGTACGTGATGCCTGGTCGAAATACGATTCATCTATAGATTACGGCGTGAACGACTTAGACCTGCAAAAGGTTGTTGCACTACTCGATGCCGGCATGCCAACGAGCCTTTACTATGTGTCCTATAGAAACAACTCCTTTGACACGCACGTGTTTCAGAACAACCTACACCGCAGACTGTTAACTTACACCTCCGATGCCGTAGCTGGATTCATAAGAGACTTGGAACGCATCGGTCGTGCCGATGATGTGACGCTGATGATCTTCTCGGAATTCGGCCGACGTGTCCCCGAGAACGTAAGCCTCGGCACCGACCACGGCGCAGCCAATGCCATGTTCGTTGTCGGCAACCAGGTTAAAGGAGGCCACTACGGAAAACTACCCAGTCTTACCAAACTTGCGACAGGCGACAACCTGGCTTACACCACCGATTTTAGAAAGGTCTATCAAACAATGACTCAGGGTTGGCTAGGACACAATGAATCGGAAAATTTGTTAGGTGGAGACTTTGGCACATTCGATTTGTTCAGTTAAAAACTATTAACTAAGGGGTAGTAACTAATGGCTAGTAACTACTGATATGAATTTTGGTATTACCA
>JAESUV010000112.1 GCA_016762975.1 Gammaproteobacteria bacterium
CATCCAATATTCTCAGGCAGGCACTCAGGTAACTTTAATGCATTTTCCCCGTTTCAGTTCTATCGCCGCAAAGGCAATCGGTGTATTACTCATGACAGCAACACTCTATTCCCAGGCGCAGTCACAAAAAATTGTTATCGCTCATCGAGGTGCTAGTGGCTATCTGCCCGAACACACACTAGAGGCCAAGGCGATGGCCTTCGCTATGGGTGCCGACTATATAGAGCAAGATGTGGTGATGACTAAGGACGACCATCTCATCGTGTTGCACGATATCACCTTAGATAGAACTACTGACGTCGCAGAACGCTTTCCAGATCGAATAAGAGATGATGGCCGTTACTATGCGATTGATTTTACTCTTGCGGAGATCAGGCAACTGAGAGCAAGCGAGGGCTTCGATATCGAAGACGGCGAGAAGAAGCAGGGCTATGCCAATCGATTCCCATTGGGAGAATCAATTTTTAGTGTACCCACACTGGCCGAAGAAATTGAACTAATCCAAGGAATGAACAAATCTATGGGTAAGAATGTAGGCATCTACCCAGAAATCAAGGGCCCAGAATTTCATCGCGAGGCAGGAAAAGACATCAGTACCGCCGTTGTTAGRATGCTTAAATCYTACGGCTACACGAGYAAGCAAGACAAAATATTTCTYCAGACATTTAGTTTYGAAGAATTAAAGATCATTCATGATGARATTCTTCCCGCAGAAGGCATTGAGCTRAATCTCGTGCAGTTGATCGGCGACRCCTCTTCTTATCCATGGATGTTTGAAGAGGACGGTATGGATAAACTGTCGGYATTCGCTGATGGTGTTGGTCCGGAGAAGGGCTTAGTRGTTTCTAGARATTCTCAGAAGRCAAACATTCAAGTATCTGACTTTGTCGCTAGGGCTCATGCCGCTGGCATGSAAGTTCACCCTTATACTTATCGCTTAGATCCGRGGCAGGTACCAAATTACGCGGATAGCTACGAAGACCTGCTAGAGATTCATTTTTWCCGCGCGGATATTGATGGTGTGTTTACCGACTTCCCKGAYCGCGCTGTGGATTTTTTACGTAGCAGATAAGGCTGAGTWATTTAGACTTGAAATTAGAAGTYGTAGCGRATTCCGAGAAACGCAGCTCTAGGAGCTCCAGCRCCTAAGAACACGGGATTGCTTAAGTCTTCGATGATAGGYACTTCCAGTTCGCTCGGATCTTCGCCGAGTAAACCAAAACTCTCGTATTCTCTGTCGAGAAGATTATCTACCTTCGCGAATACTTCCAGTTTTTCACTGAACCTGTAGCGAACACGGATACTGACAGTCGTATAGCCTGAGACTTCGTCTAGTTGATTGGACTCATCGCCACGTAAAACCTGATTACCATTACTTAGTACGTCGAGCCCGATATTAAGRCCATTGGTGAAACGGTAGTCGCTGGAAACCTTGAACTGGTGTTGCGSTATGCCAGGAATGCGATCRCCCGCACGGACTGTTATTTTTCCTTCATCGTYTGCAAATTCATGGTTTGGGCTCAGTGCCTGGAAATTATCTTCAAAGGTCGCATCGACAAAGCTGTAAGCCGCTAGCCAGCTGAATGCGCGCCATTTACCCTGCAAGCTAGATTCTATGCCCGTTCGTCTTGTCTCATCGACGTTTGCGAAAAGGCCGGTGGAGCGGCCGGTAGTCTGAAATAAGATGTCGTCCTTGTTTACTGTACGAAACAGTCCTAGAGAGTACGCGATATCGCCTAGGAAACCGCGTGCACCTAACTCGAAACTTTTTGCAATCACATCATCCAGTGGTGGATCAGCTAAAAATGCATTGGGTAGACGGCATTCCAGATCCACATCTCTTGGGTCTTCGCCGGCCTCTATTGCGAAAGCTACAGCTTGATCGAAGACGCCCTCATTGCAGGCGAGCTCGATCGGGGTAGGGGCTCGAGAAGATTCGCTATAAGAAGTATACAAAGTATGGCTATCGCTAGCCTGCCAAGTAAGTCCTAGCGAAGGGTTAACTCTAGAAAAATTATGATTGCCATTGAGCTCTGGTCGCGCGCCCGACCTATCACGTAACACAACGTCGGTGTAATTCCCGCGCGCAGATAGTGTA
The DNA here is from genome assembly GCA_016762975.1 of Gammaproteobacteria bacterium. Taxonomy (GTDB): domain Bacteria; phylum Pseudomonadota; class Gammaproteobacteria; order Pseudomonadales; family Pseudohongiellaceae; genus UBA9145. The sequence goes on from JAESUV010000112.1 coordinate 2,099, forward strand.
AGTGCCACGGTCGAACTCAGATCCATGGTATTTGTGAAATACAAACTGCTGGACTCAGTCTCTGTATTAATCGAAGTCGCTTCGCTGTCGACAAACGTACCAGTTCCCAGACCTAGGGTTAGTCTGGTAATAGGGTCGAGCTCGGCAAGCTCTAAGACCGAGTTGAAGTTTGACTCGCCTCTGTAGTATGCGCCGCCAGCAATGAGCTGTGAGCTGTAACCCAGGAAATTTCCACGAATTGTCCATTGAAAATCGAAACCCCTGCTTTCTTGGAGCCGGTTACTAAGGTTATTAATTCCCTCATCGGAAAGAATCCCAGAGCCGGATAGGTCATCTGAGAAATTCTSCAGATTAAATTCGTCATCGAGGTTGAGCATGGACGCAGTTTGATTTAGGAAAGCTTCAAGGGCATCGCTATTTGCAAACTGGTTATTGCAGATGTCGTCATCAATGAGACTCAGCTCTTCGAGATCATCTGTCTCAATTTCCTCGAGCAGTTGTGRTATGCCGCCGAGGTTGCAGACTGCAAATTCAGAACCATCGCCGTTGAAAGAATCGGTTTTATTTTTTCTGTAGAACATATTGCCACCGAAACTGATGTTGGCACTCGCGTCAATCCTATAGTCAAAGCTAATCATCTGCATGTCATTCTTGGTGATGTCTGGGCCTGTGAAAATCGCCTCTCTATCGAGTGCTAGCAATCCAGTCGGTGCCGCCCCGTTGCCAATTAGATCTGAAACCCCGTATTGGTAGTTGAGGTTGAGTTGTGTCGAATCTGATCTCCAACCTACACTGCCATAGAAATTTAATGCATCTGATTCGGAGTGGTCACGCCAGCCATCTTCTTGGAAGCTTTCTAAGTTTGCATAGTATCCGATCGAGCCGTTGTTCCCGCCAACCTCGATGTGTGCTGTCGTGCGGCCGAATGAGCCTGAGCTAATTTCGACGCTATTGCCTGGTGAACTAAAACCGTCTTTCATATCTATGATCAATGAGCCACCCAAGCTGTTTAGCCCGAACAGTGGATTGGCGCCACCGGAGAGAGTTATTGCTTGTACCGCAGATTGCGGTAAGAGATCCCAATTCAGCGTATCGCCCAATGGCTCATTGATGCGTGCTCCATTTTGATAGACCGCTAAGCCCTGTGCTAAGCCAAGCAGGGGCGAGGCAGTGAAGCCACGGTATTGTAGATCTGGTTGCATGGGGTTGTTCTGCGCATCGTTGAGCGACACGCTGCTGAAACTCTGTCTGAGAAAGTCTGAGATGTTGAGAGGGTTGGCATTCTCTATATCGGACGCGTTGCGATGCTGCACTGGAAAGGGGATTTTGTTTATATTTATGCCAGCGCCGGTTGGAATTACACCGATGACGAGTACTTCCTCTGCATCCTGTGCAAGAGTCAACGGGCCGGAGGTCTGCAGAATTACGAATAATAGTATTGATACCGCTGGTTTGCTTCGCATTACTTTCTCTGTTTAGGCTGCTTAACTAGGAACGATTTAACTCGCTGGGTGAATCAGACGGGTAATTATAGCAGAAGCTTACAGCACACTTTCGTTCAACCGAGGATAAGGCTTCATGCGGCTCTCAAGAATGACGCACAAGGCGGCTACTTACCAATTGCGCTAGATTTGATAGACTCCATTGGGATTGAAATCAGCAAGGAATTTAGAAGATGGCGACTGTATTAATAACCGGAACGAACCGCGGTATTGGACTGGAATTCACGAAGCAGTTTCTCGCTCGCGGTGATCGTGTTATCGCTACGTGTAGAAATATTGACGCGGCAGATGGCTTGACGCAACTAAGCCGAAGTGATGATGAATTGGGGGCTAAATTAGAGGTTCGGCAGCTTGATGTTGCCTCCCTTGAGTCGATGCAGGAGTTTGTGCGGCAATTGACTGATACGCCGATTGATATTTTCATTAATAACGCTGGGGTTTATGGACCGCGCAGTAGTAAGTTTGGTGAAGTAGAAGCACAGGACTGGGCTTCGGTGCTGCAGATAAATTCGATTGCACCGATGATACTCAGTCAATTACTTATGCCGAATTTACGGCAGGGTAAAGACAAGAAGATGGTATACCTGACATCCAAGATGGGCTCTATTGATGATAACAGCGGAGGAGGATCCTATATCTACCGCAGCTCTAAGGCGGCATTAAACAGCGTGGTAAAGAGCCTAGCTATAGATTTGGCCGAAGAAGGCTTTAGCGCCGCTGTCCTACATCCCGGCTGGGTGCTGACCGACATGGGTGGACCTAATGCCTTGATAGACACAGAAACCAGTGTGGCGGGCATGCTGAAAGTTATCGACGAGTTAGATCTTCAGTCTTCAGGCAGCTTCTTCAATTATGATGGCAGCATCATTGCTTGGTAGATAAGCTTAGCCAAGCAATGCGCATTGCGCTTAGCGTCGATCTTGCAAATATGCTAAGCTCTGGCCCTCTTTCCAGTAGCCACGCATAGTAGTCACGAACCTGTCTGACATGAGCCTTTACTTACCGCGCCGAATTCTTCTCGCCCTGCTTTTACTTGCCTCGACACTGTCGAGCCAGCATGCGGCCGCCCATGGTGGTGTTGCCTACGAAGAAGACCTTTGTGTAATCAACATCGACTTTCTACAGGCGCATTTCACGGTTTTTCAGCCGGAGACTAGAGAGTCAGATGAATTCTGTGAAGACATTCCTGACGTCTCGCGTTCGGTTTTCGTCATGGAATATTTGCACAGTTTGTTACCAGAGATGCTCATCGACTTTCGCATCATCCGCGATATTAATGAAGTGGGGCGCTATGCGACTCTAGAAGATGTTCTCGCCATTGAGGATCTTGAGGCGGCGACGGTCTACTACGAACCCCCGCGCATAGAGCCGGGTGGCTTCTATACGGCAAGCTATGAGTTCGACAGCAAAGGCACTTACATAGGCGTTGTCACGGCGGACCACCCAACAGAAGAYAGATACTATACAGCGGTGTTCTATTTYCAGGTCGGTGGCCCCGATTACGGTACTTTGCCGTATTTCTTTGCTTTTTTTCTGCTACTGCAAACCGGCTACTGGTTAAACAATGGCGGATGGGCTAAATACAAAGCGCGTCTTGCCGTAAAAAACCAGAATAGCTAGCGCAACTCACTGCGCCTCGCCCCCCTAATACTCCTGCTATCCGCACCGCTCTTAACGTTTCAGTGAGCCGAGGTTGCGCCGATAATAAGAGGGAGTAAACTCCATAAGTGTTTCCTGATTTTGAGCGATAGTCGTAGGGTGGTTCTACGTGAATGCTAAGATATTAAGGTTAAACAAAGCGGGTGTTCCGATAAGCTGGCTTACYCGGGAAGAGACAGCAACACTRCTGGTTAAAGAYCTCGTCGTCTGGTCTCTYGGYAGYACYGTCTTCGAGATGCGCGGGGGTATTRATCGTAGCGGARAGCAATCGSTRYTGCGRCTGCCCAGTATCGTGGCCTGCGACGGCAAGGTTCATGCAGACAGATTCAATCCACCACTCGAGAATCGATTTCTTTTTAGGCGCGACAAAAATATCTGTCTCTACTGTGGTGGTCAGTTTGCCTTGAATGCACTCTCGCGCGATCATGTGCAGCCTCTCTCTAAAGGGGGCATAGATGTTTGGACCAATGTCGTGACTTCCTGCAGGCGTTGCAATAACCGAAAAGCCGACCGTTCTCCCGAACAGGCCAATATGGAGCTCTTAGCGGTACCGTTTGTGCCGAACCAATACGAGTTCCTCTATCTTTCAAATCACAATGTACTAGCAGATCAAATGGAATTTCTGAGCGCGCGTTTTTCTCAAAACATACAACTGAACTGATTCCTCTCTAGGACAAATTGCTCAATCCGGTTTACATTCAGTACTAAGGAAGTTAGTTTGTGTGAGCGTTAGCTAGTAGGCTCCTAGATAGCTTGATCGATTGTAATACTGTAGCAACTTCCCCTAGATTAAAATTTTCAGTGGCCTCTAAGCGTCGTGTGTAATTGAGGCTACAGTTCCGGACCCGTTCATGCACAGCCCAACAATTAAACATACGACTGGATTTTTTCTATCTCTTACTGCGGCCATGCTATGGGGTATGTTGCCTGTTGCGTTGAAGGAATTACTCGCAGGAATGGATGCTATTACTATCGTATGGTACCGATTCTTCGTGGCCGGTGTCGTGCTGTTTGCATGGCTAGCCTTCCAAGGAAAACTACCGCAGCCGTTACGACAGGGTGTACAGATAAAATGGTTTCTCCTGTTTGCTGCCGTGGGACTTTGTATCAACTATT
>JAESUV010000184.1 GCA_016762975.1 Gammaproteobacteria bacterium
CACTACGCGGACGCAGCATTAATATGAACGGCGTTGGCACCGAAATTTCAAATTCGAAGTCACAGCTTGTAGCTAACCACATGGTTCAAATTCCACAGTATTTAAGTCAGTAAATGTGAAGTGATGACGAGGCTTCATGTCGAGAGGGCTTGCCGAATTGAAATATCGATTAATTCGTGTCACCCAATCATACAAGTTTTTAGTTCCTTGGCTAGAGCTTTCGATAAGGCTACACACTAGTCGATCATGCTCTGATGAACTATTGCCTTAAACTTCGAAGCGATATTGTAGGCGTTAGAAGGTTGAATCTGTAGCATGATGACAACGCTCGTTCCCGACACGGGATCAGCCCAGGCGAACGTACCGAGCGAACCGCTCCAGCCAAATTCACCCTTGTTAGTTCCATAGGCGCTCATCGATTCATCCACTACCACGGCCAAGCCATAACCCCAGCCTCGATCGAGCATCGGGTTATTTGGATTTGTACCAAAAGGCATAAGTGCTTCGGGTATGTGATTTTGGGTCATCGCCTCTACGGTAGCGGTTTGCAGAATCCGTTCTCCATCGAGTTCGCCGCCGTTGAGTAGCGCCTGCAGAAAGCGAAGATAGTCGGGAACGCTGCTGACGATGCCCGCGGCACCTTCTAGTAGCTGCGGGCTCTGGGTAATAGGTATATTCATCTGCGGCAACAGGCTCAGGCTTCTGTCTTCGCTGGACACACGATAGGCTCGCGCCAAGCGCTGAATTTTCTCATCAGGCACGTAGAATGCTGTATCCGTCATTTTAAGTGGCCCGTAGACATGCTCATTTAGGTAATCATCGAACTTCTGCCCAGACACCAATTCGATCACTCGCCCCAGTACCGTTATCGAGATGCTGTATACCCACTGCTCGTCTGGATCGCCTATTAGCGGCACCGAAGCAACCTTCTCTACAAGTTCCTCCAAGGTATCCCCGCGAGAACGAACTTCATTCTGTCTATACAATGCGCCGAAACGATGACTGAGGCCGGCGGTGTTCAGCAGTAGATTTTCAATTGTCATCTCTCGACTAGCCGGACGAGTCTGAGTAAAGTCGGCAGCCGCAGGGTCAAGGAAAACCTGCATTTCAGCGAAACTGGGAATGTATTTGGAGACCGGGTCGTCAAGCTTCATCTTGCCCTGCTCCACAAGTTGCATAGCAGCTACGGCGGTAATTGGCTTGCTCATCGAGCGTATCTGAAACAGTGAATTTTCCAGCATCGCGTTGTTTTGTTCGATCTGGTTCCATCCCATACTTTCCAGATAGACGATTTTTCCGTGGCGGGCCACTCCAGCGACTAGACCTGCCACTCTTCCATCTTCAACATGCTGTGTCAGTATTTCGTGCACTAATGCGAGCCTAGCAGCAGAAAACCCCAGATCTTCCGAACTGCCCCTTTCGAGACCACCATCAGACGCTGCTAGGCTTGCTGTACTCAACGTCAGCAWMCATAGCAGTAGTAGATTGGRTTTTTTGATCATTTTCTTTCCTGTAAGGAGACARRTAGATRGTGCAAAATACTCTCTTTCCATTGCAAGCCATATTGGAGGTAATGTCAAAGATAAACTGGCTAAGCGGTCCGCGATTGGCCACGCTGCAAGTCGTTATCTTGCGGTGACAGCCGTTCCACAATGAGGCTAGAATGGAGCAATCCGTTTCTTCGAAAAATTCTGCAAGGACACTTACTGTGAAAAACAAACATCAAGACATACTAGCAACTATCGGCAATACACCTGTTGTGCGCATCAATAAACTCGCACCAGATCATGTAAACCTATTCGTGAAGCTTGAGGCGTTCAATCCTGCGGGGTCAGTGAAGGATAGACTTGCCCTAGGCATTATCGAGGATGCTGAGGCTAGCGGAGACTTGCAGCCAGGACAGACGGTAGTGGAGGCAACGAGTGGAAATACCGGCATTGGCCTCGCGATGGTTTGTGCACAAAAAGGTTATCCTCTAGTCATTGTAATGGCAGAAAGCTTCAGCGAGGAGCGACGCAAACTCATGCGCTTTCTCGGCGCCAAAGTAATTCTTACCCCTGCCCCATTGAAAGGAAGCGGGATGGTAGCGAAGGCAAAAGAACTTGCCGATGCTCATGGCTGGTTTTTAACTCGTCAGTTTGAGAATGAATCGAACGCACGCATGCATGAGCGCACTACTGCCGTAGAGATTCTTAGGGACTTCGAGGATGAACGCCTAGACTATTGGGTAACAGGCTTCGGTACCGGCGGAACGCTCAATGGTGTCGCGAATGTTCTTAAAGAGAAAAGACCAGAAACAAAAATAGTTTGTTGCGAGCCTGACAATGCACAGCTGCTCGGCAGCGAGTTACCTCAGCCCGAAGCCCCAACTAGCGGACTAGTGCCTAGCCACCCTGCATTCAAGCCTCATCCAATGCAGGGCTGGACGCCCGACTTCATCTCCCCTCTGCTAGAGCAGGCTGTGGCTCGAGGGCACATCGACCAGCTACTGGCGATCTCGGGAGAGGATGCAATTCGTAACTCCAGACTTCTCGCCCAGAAAGAAGGCATCTTTACCGGGATTACCGCTGGCGCCACATTTACTGGCGCATTGAAGATTGCAGAAAAAGCCGAGCCGGGTAGCAACATTCTTTGCATGTTGCCAGATACTGGCGAGCGCTACCTATCTACTCCTCTGTTCGAGGGAATCGATACTCAGATGAATGCAGAAGAGAATGAGATCGCCGCATCTACGCCAAACTATCAGTTTGATAGTCCAGCATAGCAACATTAGCGCAGAGAAAAGGCTGCTGCGCTGAGAGCGGCCTTCTGCTTATTCGAGCCTAATCGATGTCGTGCAAACTGGTCTTGTAAGTTTCGGTTAGCATCATCACAGAAATCAGCGAGAGAACTGATGCAAAGGCGATGTATACAGATACCCAAATTATTGAATATTCCAACCATAGAATAGTTGCTATGGTTGGAGCAAATGCACCACCTAGGATCGCTCCCAACTGGTAACCCAGTGACGCTCCCGAGTAACGAACCTCCGTACTAAACAGCTCGGTAAAGAAAGCTGCCTGCGGCCCGTACATCATTCCGAGAAACATCAGGCCACCACTAAGAGCCAGCACAACAAGCCAGAAGCTTCCCGTATCGATTAGCGGGAAAAGAGCAAATGCCCATATCCCGGTAAGAATGGCTCCCAGCATAAATATTCCCCGCCTACCGTTTCTATCGGAATAAGCGGCAGCCATAAACTGGGCCGGAATCTGCAGTACCGACGCGAGCAATACCGCAAAGAGCATCTCGTCCCTAGTCATTCCAGCACCGTTTGCATCGGTTCCGTAAGCCAGCACAAAACCAATCAATATATAGAAGGCAACTTGTATTGAGAGAAACGCACCTGCGGCTAATGCAATACGCTTGGGGTACTTCGCTATAGCTTCCAACACTGGCGAGCGCCTAACCGCGACTGCCTCTGGCTGTTCAGCTTGTTTCTTCTTCTGCAATTCCTGCAGCTCTTTAAACGCATCGGTTTCTTCCATATGTAGCTGCACATACATACTGATTCCAATCAATAAGACACTCGATATGAAGGGAATTCGCCAGCCCCATTGCATAAACGCATCCTCAGATACGGAATAGCTGATTATCATGAACGCTATATTGGCGAGTATGACGCCGACAGGTGCGCCAGCCTGTGCATAGGCACCGTAGTAGCCGCGCTTATCCGCCGGTGCACTCTCGGTAACAAGCAACATGGCTCCGCCCCACTGGCCGCCAATTGCAAGGCCCTGTGTAAAACGGAGAAGGCTTAGTAAGATTGGCGCCGCAACACCGATAGTTGCGAAGGTAGGCAAAAGCCCGATCAAAGTCGATGCGATACCCATCATCATCAACGCTATAACCAGCGTTCGCTTGCGTCCGACACGGTCACCGAAATGACCAAATAAAATACCCCCTAAAGGCCTGGCGATAAAACCAAAGGCAAATGTACCAAAGGAGAGTATCAGGCCCATTGTTGGAGAGCTGTCGGGAAAGAAGGCCGAAGGAAAAATGAGGGCGGCAGCCGTAGCATAGAGAAAAAAGTCGTACCACTCGATGCTGGCACCTGCCAACGCAGTCAATGCGACTTTGCGCATGTTCGCTTCGACATGAGCTGACTCTGCGGAATTTACATCGGTTGCGGTGCCTGAATCAGCGACCATGGTGCCTCCAGTTTTCGTCTAATTATTATTTTCTTCCGAATATTATTGGCGGTCTGCGAACAAACCTGCTCAGCAGCATAACAGGAAATTTCGCAGCGCCGCATTAAAATGAGCCCAAGGTCTGCGAATCCAGTATGATTGTCTGTATGTACTACGAACTAGTCAGACTATTGCACTTCGCAGCGATCTTCATTTTCGCGGGCGCCCTAGTCATAGAGAACATGGCCATTAAGCATCAGATCACAGGGGAAGATGCACGCAATTTGGCAAAGGTAAATGCTGTTTGTGGAATCAGCGCACTCGCAGTTTTGGCCTTCGGCCTAACTCTATGGCTATGGGTGGGCAAGCCCAGCGAATTCTACTCTAGCAATCCCCTATTCCACGCCAAGATTGGCCTGTTTACACTGATGGCGTTGTGCGCTGTCGTGCCCACGGTGTTTTTTATTAAACACAACAAGTCCGCAGCAGAAGTAATCGAGGTTCCTCAACTACTGAGACTACTCTTGAAGTTCCAACTGGTATTACTAGTGACAATCCCAGTACTGGCACTTCTAGTGGCAAGAGGCATCGGCATCAGCTCCTAGCTCAGCGGTGAGAACTATCTACCGATTGTTTGATCCCAATTTAACGACTGATACTTCTCAAGAACACGCATTAAGTCTTCTAGTGGAATTGCGCGTAGCTCACCACGCGAGCTGCTTACGGTTGTCGCCTTGAAGATAGCATTGTAGATCGCTTCTTCAGTGGCCTCGGCTGTCGCCGCAAACAACGGTGTCATTGATTCATTGACCAACACCTCCACAGGAACCGGAACTTTGCTAACCCTAGGTTTGCGCACACTGGGGTTGGTTGAAAACGCTATGACATAATCACCAGAGCCATTGCTGGCAAAAGAGCCTGTTCGCGCCAATCCCATCATTGCACGATTAGCAACTCGATCAAGATTTCGCGCAGTCAGCGGCGCATCAGTCGCAACCACTATCATGATCGACCCGTCCTCTTTATCGGCGTCCTCAACTGGTTCCAAGAAATCGCGATAGGCGTAACTGCCCAATTCTCGTCCTACGGGAGCGCCATTGATTGACAACGCGCCGCCGTAATTAGTCTGCACCAATACGCCAACGGTGTAGCCACCTAATTCCTCAGGGAGCACCCTAGAGCTCGTGCCGATACCCCCCTTCCAACCGAAAGCTTGAGTGCCGGTGCCTGCGCCAACACTGCCCTCTTCCACTGGGCCCGCGCTCGCACTATTCAACGCGGCGTAGACTTGTTCCTTTTGGATTGGGTCGGCCCACATATTATTCACACGACTGTCATTAGTTTCTCCTACTATGGGATTCAACGTGTGCTCGCCCATTCCAGGTTGTTCATACATCCATTGTTTAAGCGCATTCGCCGCACTCCATACACAGAGAGTACAAGTCAAAAGAATCGGTGTTTCAATCTCGCCAAACTCGCGCACTTGAGTCTCGCCTACCATTTTTCCATAACCGTTTCCCGTATGAATCCAGGCGGGAATAGGATGGGTATAGAGATTTCCTGGCGCGGGAATGATTGCCGTTACGCCGGTGCGAATATCATCGCCTTCAATAAGAGTTGTATGTCCTACTCTCACACCTTCAACATCGGTGATTGCGTTTAATTCTCCAGTCTGGAATACACCAACTACAACACCCGCCTCACGGGCACGTGGTCTCGAATCGGACTGAGATAACGCAGGCTGAGTCACGCATACTAGGGCCAACACTGCTAGGTTTCGGATCATTTGCTTACTTAACATTTAGCACTCTCTTAATCGTTTTCCTAGAAATTTAGTCTGCTCTTGAACTTCAGTTGGTTTTTCATTGTAGCACTGTGTCAAATCACTGCGGCTCGAGGCAATCTGCTATTGCCCTGTTTAGCTTGAAAACAAGCGAGGTACTCGCGCAATCTGATATTCTTTGTATTAGCAACGACCCACGGCGATAACTCCTAGGATCTCAACATGAAGAGAATACGCTCTCCTCTTTCACTGCACGCATCGTTCACCTATTCGGCAGCCTGTCTATCGATGCTGGTTGTTTCCGCTTGTCTAGGGCAGGACCTCGATACACGAGCGCTGGAAGCGGCTTTATCAGGCCCGGACAGAGAAGTTAGCGACTTCGCGAGAGACAGCGCACGAAAGCCGGTTCAGGTCCTTGAATTT